>NZ_MEES01000003.1:0-118805 GCF_001724535.1 Paracoccus sp. SCN 68-21
ACCAAATCCCCAGAATGTCTCCCGATCCAACCGCGCCTCTCAGCACCGCCTTCCCGGCCCCTCCAGCGTTCCCGCCTTCGGTGAAGCGGTGTTTAGGCCCAAGAAGAATGGGGTGCAATAAGAAAATTCGCCCGATTGCCATATTTCTGACATCTCGCTGATTTTGCTGCCTTTTACTGCCTCTCACTTTGGCATTCGGAGCGCCGCAGGCGAAGGGACGCCGGGCCGTGGGGCCAATCGAGGCGGTGAATCGGGCGCTTCTTCCTACCGACTCGGGTCCAAAACGCAAAAGGCGCGCCTCGGGGGCGCGCCTTCGCATGTGCATCGATCTGTTGGATCAACGCTTTGAGAACTGGAAGCTGCGGCGAGCCTTGGCTTTGCCGTACTTCTTGCGTTCCACGACGCGGCTGTCGCGGGTCAGGAAGCCTGCGGCCTTAAGTGCGGCGCGCAGGTGGGGCTGGTGCAGCTGCAGTGCCTGGCTGACGCCGTGCTTGACTGCGCCTGCCTGGCCCGACAGGCCGCCGCCCTTGACGGTGGCGTGCACGTCGTACTGACCGACAACGCCGGCGACCTCGAACGGCTGCTTCAGGATCATCTGCAGAACGGGGCGCGCGAAATAGGCGTTCACGTCCTTGCCGTTCACGGTGACCTTGCCGGTGCCCGGCTTGATCCAGACGCGGGCGACCGCGTCCTTGCGCTTGCCGGTCGCATAGCTGCGGCCCAGTTCGTCGCGCTGCGGTTCACGGGTGATGGCGGCCTCGACGACGGCGGCGGGGGTGCCCGCGACGGCCGATTTCAGATCGTCCAGAGTTTTGATGTCGTCAGCCATGATCATGCGCTCCGGGTGTTTTTCTTGTTCAGGACTTTGACGTCCAGAACTTCGGGCTGCTGCGCCTCGTGCGGATGCTCGGCGCTGGCATAGACGCGCAGGTTCGTCATCTGCTGCTTGCCCAGCTTGTTGCGGCTAATCATGCGCTCGACGGCCTTCACGACCACGCGCTCGGGATGCGCGCTTTCCAGGATCTGGCGCGCGGTGCGGTGCTTGATGCCGCCCGGGTGGCCGGTGTGCCAGTAGTACTTCTTGTCTTCACGCTTGTTGCCGGTCATCTGCACCTTGTCGGCGTTGATGATGATGACATTGTCGCCCATATCCATGTGCGGCGTGAAGGTAGGCTTGTGCTTGCCGCGCAGGCGGCTGGCGACGATCGTGGCGAGGCGGCCCAGAACGACGCCCTCGGCGTCGATCAGGATCCACTTCTTCTCGATCTCCGCCGGTTTCGCGGTATAGGTCTTCATCTGTCGTCCCTTCAGGGTCGTAATCGTAAGAGATGGCGGTATATCGAAGATTGCCCTCGCGCGGTCAAGTCCGCAGGTCAATGTATTCCGACGCAAAATCAGTATCTTGCAACTTAGGTATCAGAATACCCCATCACACGCCCCGGATTTCGCTGGATTTCGGCGGAATCGAATAGGTCATCGAACAGCGCGCGACCGGATCCCCCTGCCCTTCGGAGAAGATCAGCGCCTCGGCCACCGCCAGCACGCGGCCCAGTTTCAGCACCCGGCATTCGGCCAGCAGGTCCCGGCCTGCCGCGGGCTTGCGCATGAAATCGATCGAAGCGTTCGTCGTCACCGCCAGCCCCACTGGCCCGATCCGCGCCAAAATCGCGCAATAGATCGCCAGGTCCGCCAGCGCGAACATCGACGGGCCGCTGACCGTGCCGCCGGGCCGCAGGTGGTCGTCGGCCACGCGCAACCGCGCCGTCAGGCCTGACGGGCTGACCGCCTCCACCAGATACTGCCCCGCGACCTGCGGGAAATCCCGCGCCAGGAACGCGTTCAGCGCATCCTTGTCCATCATGATCGTCATGCTGTCCTCCTTGCCTGTCGGTGCAGGCTTTCGGGAAACGCAGCAGGATACAAGACGGACGAGACGCTGACCCTCCGGGTCGGTCGCGTGGGGGCCGCCCCTATCGGTCGGCAGTCAGGGCCAGCACCAGATCGGTGAAATGCTCGCCCCGCTTTTCGAAATTCGGATACTGGTCAAAGCTGGCGGCGGCAGGGGCCAGCAGGACGGTATCGCCCGGCTCTGCCTCGGCGGCGGCGCGGGCCACGGCCTGTTCCATCGTGTCGGCGATCTCATAGGGGGTGTGGCCGATCTCCAGCGCGAAATCCCGAGCGGAATGGCCGATCAGATAGGCCTTGGCGACGGCGCCCAAGTGCGGCTGCAGGGCTGCGATGCCACCCTCCTTGCCCAGGCCACCGGCGATCCAGCGGATGCGCGAAAACGCCTGCAGCGCCTTGGCGGCGGCATCGACATTGGTGGCCTTGCTGTCGTTGACAAAGCGGACGCCGCCTATCTCGGCCACGGTCTGGCTGCGATGGGGCAGTCCGGCAAAGCTGTGGAAGGCGGCCTCGATCTCTCGCGGGGCCAGGCCCACGGCGCGGCAGGCGGCATAGGCGGCGCAGGCGTTCTGATGGTTGTGCGCACCGGGCAGCCCGCGCATCTCGCGCAGATCAATCGATGCGGCCTGCCGTCCCTTGCGGTATTCCGACAGGAACCCCTTGCGCGCAAAGACCGCCCAGGCCCCGCGATCCAGCTTCTGCCCCGAGGACACGCGGATCACCCGATCATCCGCCGGGCCCATTGACAACTGGTTGGCCAGATACAGCCCCTCGGGGTCGTCCACCCCGATCACGGCGCGATCCGGCCCGCCCTCGGCGAACAGCCGGCGCTTGGCCGCGAAATAGCCGCCCAGCCCCGCATGGCGATCCAGATGATCGGGCGACAGGTTGGTCATGACCGCGACATCGGGCGTCAGCGCGCGGGCCAGGTCGGTCTGATAGCTGGACAGCTCCAGCACCGCGACCTCGGCGTCGATGGCAGGCTCCAGCGACAGCACGCCGGTGCCAATATTGCCGCCCATCTGCGTGGGCCGGCCGCATTCCTCCAGCACGTGATGGATCAGCGCCGTGGTGGTCGACTTGCCGTTCGATCCGGTGACCGCAACCACCCGGGGGGCGCGGTCGAACTGATCCCAGTCCCCGGTCGCATAGCTGCGAAAGAACAGGCCGATGTCATTGTCGACCGGGATGCCCAGCTGCCAGGCCATCGCGATGACCGGATGCGCACGGGGATACAGATGCGGGATGCCCGGGCTGACGATCAGCAGGCTGATACCCTGCCAATTGCCCTCGCGGGTCAGGTCCAGGATGCGCAGGCCGTCCGCCGCGGCGGCCTCGCGCGTGTCATTGCCGTCGTCCCAGGCCACGACCTGGGCCCCGCCCGCGGCAAGGGCCGCAGCGGTGGCCTTGCCCGACCGACCAAGGCCGAGGACCGCGACGGTCTGATGTTCAACGCCCTGGACAGGGATCATGGCAGGCTCCTGGATTGCGGCGGTCGGGGACTGCGCGCGCGCCCCGCCGCGTTATGGTCGCACCCCGCAAAGATCAGCGCAGCTTGAGCGTGGCAAGCCCGATCAGCGCCAGGATCAGCGCGATGATCCAGAACCGGATCACGATCTGCGCCTCGCCCCAGCCCTGCTTTTCGAAATGGTGGTGGATGGGGGCCATCAGGAACACCCGCTTGCCCGTGCGCTTGAAGTACAGCACCTGGATGATGACCGACAGCGCCTCGACCACGAACAGGCCGCCGACAATGGCCAGAACGATTTCGTGCTTGGTGACGACGGCGATGGCGCCCAGGGCGCCGCCCAGGGCCAGCGACCCGGTATCGCCCATGAACACCGCCGCCGGTGGTGCGTTATACCACAGAAAGCCCAAGCCCCCCCCGATCAGCGCCGAGACGAAGATCAGGATCTCACCGGTGCCGGGAACGTGGTGGACGCCCAGATATTCGGTGAAATCGACCCGGCCCACCGTATAGGCGATGATGCCCAGGGTGCCCGCGGCGATCATCACCGGCATGATGGCCAGCCCGTCCAGCCCGTCCGTCAGGTTCACCGCATTGGCCGACCCCACGATCACGATCATCGCGAAGGGCACGAAGAACCAGCCCAGGTTCAGCAGCACGTCCTTGAACACCGGCAGGGCCAGCTGGTTGGTCAGCGCGTCGGGGTGCAGCAGGGATGCCGCGATGCCCGCCAGCGCCGCGATGACCAGCCCCAGAGCCATCCGGATGCGGGAACTGACGCCCTTGGTGTTCTGCTTGGTGACCTTGGCATAGTCGTCGGCGAACCCGATCGCGGCAAAGCCCGCCGTCACCAGCAGCACGATCCAGACGTAACCGTTGTCCAGCCGCGCCCAGAGCAGCGTCGAGAACAGCAGCGCCGACAGGATCAGCAGGCCGCCCATCGTGGGCGTGCCCGCCTTGGCCAGATGGCTTTGCGGGCCGTCGTCGCGGATCGGCTGACCCTTTTTCTGGACGCGCCGCAGATAGTTGATCAGCGGCCGGCCAAAGATGAAGCCGAAGAACAGCGCCGTGAAGAACGCGGCTCCCGCCCGAAAGGTGATATACCGGAACAGGTTGAAGAAATCCCCCCCCTCGGACAGGTTGCTGAGCCAGTAGAGCATGGCATTATCCTTTGTCTTGGGCGGCGCGGGCCCTCAGGGCCCCCACGACCGCCGAAATCCGCGAGGATTTCGATCCCTTCACCAGGACGATATCGCCCGCACGGATCAGGTCAGGGGCAATGGCGGCCAGTTCGGCCGCCGTTTCGGTCCACAATCCGCGCCGCCCCTCGGGCAGCGCATCGAACAGGTGGCGCATGCGCGTCCCCGCGCAATGGACCAGATCGACCTCTGCCATCGCCGGATCATCGGCCACGGCACGGTGCATCGCGGCCTCGTCCGCGCCCAGTTCCAGCATGTCGCCCAGAATCGCCACGCGCCGTCCGCCCTGCAGGCCCGACAGCGTGGCAAGGCCCGCCGACAGAGAGGTCGGGTTGGCGTTGAACGCGTCGTCGATCAGGCGGATGTCGCCCAGATCCTCGACCGCGCCGCGGCCCTGGGGCGGGTGCCAGTCGGACAGATGCGCCGCCGCCTGCGCCACATCCGCGCCCGCGACCGACAGCGCGGCCAGCACGCCCACCGCATTCATCGCGAAATGCCGGCCCGTCGTGGGCAGGGTGAAGGCCAGCGTGTCGCCCAGGATACGCGCGTGACAGGACAGCGCGCCGTCCTGGGGCACGATCCGCAGCGGCCGCGCGCTGCCGTGGTCGCCGAATCCCACGACGACCGCACCCGCCCGGTCCGCGCAATCGCGCAGGATCTGCGTCACCGGCAGATCCTCGGGCAGGATCGCGTGGCCCACGGGCTGCAGCCCCTCAAAGATTGCGCCCTTTTCATGGGCGATGCCCTCAATGGCGCCGAACGCTTCCAGATGGGCGGCGGCGACGGTGGTGATCATCGCCACATGCGGCCGCGCCATGCGCGACAGGGGCGCGATCTCTCCGGGATTGCTCATGCCGATCTCAATGATCGCGAAATCGGTGTCAGAGGGCATGCGCGCCAGCGTCAGCGGCACGCCCCAATGGTTGTTGTAGCTGGCCTCGGCCGCGTGGATCACGCCCTGCCCCGCCAGCGCCACCCGCGCCATCTTCTTGGTCGAGGTCTTGCCGACGGATCCGGTGATGGCGATGACCCGGCCCGCCATGCGCGCCCGGCCCGCCCGGCCCAGATCCTCCAGAGCGGCCAGCACGTCCGCCACGATCAGCAGCGGCGCGTCCGGCGACACGCCCTCGGGGATGCGGCTGACCAGCGCCGCCGCCGCCCCCTTGGCCAGGGCTTGCGCCACGAAATCATGCCCATCGCGACCGGCCTGGAGCGCGACGAACAGATCACCCGGCGCGATGGTGCGGGTGTCGATGGACACACCCGTCGCGGTCCAATCGGATGTCGCCCGCCCGCCCGTGGCGGCGGCGGCGTCCTCAGCGGTCCAGAGGCTCATATCCGCCCGTCCAGTGCCGCCACCGCGACCGATCCCTGTTCGGCATCGTCAAAGGGATAGACGTCCTGGCCCACGATCTGTCCCGTCTCGTGGCCCTTGCCGCAGATCAGAAGCGCGTCGCCCGGCTGCAGCGCATCGACACCGCGCAGGATCGCCTCGGCGCGGTCGGGCACCTCGGTCGCGTCGGGTCCGGCGGTCGCCATGATGGCGGCGCGGATCAGGGCGGGGTCCTCGGTCCGGGGATTGTCGTCGGTCACGATCACCACATCGGCATGATCGGCTGCTGCCTGCCCCATCAGCGGACGCTTGCCCCGGTCGCGGTCGCCGCCCGCGCCGATCACGCAGACGATGCGCCCCATCACATGCGGGCGCAGCGATTGCAGCGCCGCCGTCACGGCGCCGGGCTTGTGCGCGTAATCGACGAAGACCGCCGCGCCGTTGTCGCGCTGCGCGACCAGCTGCATGCGGCCGCGCACCGTGACCAGCTGCGGCAGCACCCGGATGATGTCGTCGGCGCAGTCGCCCGCGGCCAGGCACAGCCCCATCGCGGCCAGTACGTTTTCGGCCTGGAACCCGCCGATCAGCGGCAGGCGCACCAGATGCGCCCGTCCCATGACCGAGAACCGCAGATCCTGCCCCGTCGCGTCATAGCGCTGGCCCAGAATGCGCAGCATGGCGTTCTCGCCCGTGCCGATCGTGGTCAGGGCCAGGCCCCGGTCAGTCGCGATCTCGGCCATCTGGCGGCCGCGCTGGCTGTCGATGTTGATGACAGCCGCCGCGCCATCCTCCAGCACGCGGTTGAACAGCAGCGCCTTGGCCGCGAAATATTCGTCAAAGCCCGCGTGATAATCCAGGTGGTCCTGGCTGAAATTGGTGAATGCGCCCGCCTGCACGCGCACCCCGTCCAGGCGACGCTGGTCCAACCCGTGGCTGGAGGCCTCCATCGCGGCGTGGGTGACGCCCGCCTGCACGGCCTCGGCCAGGACGCGATGCAGGGTTAGCGGGTCGGGGGTGGTGTGGGCCAGGGTCGCATGGTGGTCGCCCTCGACCCCCATCGTGCCCAGGCTGATCGCCTTGTGGCCCAGGGCCTGCCAGATCTGGCGGGTAAAGCTGGCCACGCTGGTCTTGCCGCTGGTGCCGGTGACTGCCACGACATGGTCGGGCTGGTCGCGAAACCACAGCGACGCCGCCCCGGCAAAGGCCGCGCGCGGGTCCTCGGCCACGATCAGGGCGCCGTCCCAACCGGCCAGAACGGCAGCGGCGATATCGGCGCCCTGCCGGTCGGTCAGAACCGCCGCCGCCTGCATGCGGATCGCATACTGGATGAATTCGCCGCCATGCACCGCCGATCCGGGCAGGGCCGCGAACAGGTGTCCGGGCCTCACGGTGCGGCTGTCGATGGACAGCCCCGTGATCTGCGGGTCGCGCCCGCCCGGTGCGCACAGCCCCAGCTGCGACAGCGTCACATCATCCTTGTCCACGATCCCACCCGTCATTGATTTGCGACGAGCCTTACCGCAGCCTGATCCTCGGGTTCAACACGCGGCGCAAAGCGCGCAGCGATCGTCGGCAGGTTTTCGTCGCCGCCCACCGGCTCCAGCCCCAAAAGCGGGCCGATGCGGCGGATCACCTCGGCGGTGACGGGCACCACGGTGTGGCCGGCGGTGCGCACCTCGGTCCCGTTGATCACGGTCGAGGGCTCGTCCAGGGCCACGATCAGCACATATTGCGGATCGCTGGCCGGAAAGACCGCGGCAAAGGTCGCGATGACCTTGTTCTTGTAATACCCGCCCGCGGCGCGGGGCTTGTCGGCGGTGCCGGTCTTGCCCGCGACCTCGTATCCGGGGACCTCGGCCTGACGGGCGGTGCCGCGGGTGACGACCTGGCGCAGCATGTCCACCGACATGGCGGCGGCGCGGGGCGACAGGACCTGCGCACCCTCGGGGCGCTGGCGACCGTGGACCAGCGTCGGCGTCACGCGCTTGCCGCCATTGGCGATGGTCGCATAGGCCACCGCCAGGTGCAGCGGGCTGGCCGCCAGACCGTGGCCAAAGCTGACCGTGGCCGAGGTGACGGCGGGCCAGCGCGTGGGCACCAGCGGCTGACCGGTGGGTGCCTCGACCATTTCGATGGGGGTCGGCACGAACAGGCCAAGCTTTTCCAGGAAATCACGCTGACGGTCGGGCCCGATCATCTGCGCGATCCGCACCGTCGCCACGTTCGACGATTTCACGATCACGTCGGTGGCCGACAGCTCGCGCCCGTAATTGTGGAAATCGTTGATCAGGAACCGCCCGATGCGCATCGGCGCCTGCGCGTTGATCCCGCTGGAGGGGTTGATCAACCCCAGATCCAGCGCCTGCGCGACCGGGAATATCTTGAAGGTCGAGCCCAGTTCGTACTGGCCCTGCACGGCGCGGTTGAACAGCGGGCTGTCCGACGGTTCGCCCGTCAGCAGCGGGCGCGGGCGGTCATTGGGGTCGAAATCGGGCAGGCTGGCCATGGCCAGGATCTCTCCTGTCTTGACCTCCATCAGGATGCCCGTGGCGCCCTTGGCGTTCATGACGTTCATGCCCGACCACAGCACGTCCTCCATCGCCTGCTGCAGCGTCAGGTCGATGGACAGCGCCAGCGGCGCGCCTTCGTTGCCCGGATCGCGCAGCCAGGCGTCGAACGCCTTCTCGACGCCCGCGATGCCGATCACCTCGGCGCTGTTGACGCCCTCGTTGCCGAAACCCGACCCGCCCAGGATGTGGCTGGCCACGTCGGCATTGGGATAGATACGCATCTCGCGCGGGCCGAACAGCAGGCCGGGCTCTCCCAGGTCGTGGACGGCCTGCATCTGCTCGGGGCTGATCTTGCGCTTGATCCACATGAACTTGCGGTCGCCGGTGAAATCGCGCGTCAGCCGCTCGACGTCCAGATCAGGAAAGATCTGCGCCAGCCCGCGCGCGGTGCCGACCGGATCGACCATCTGGTGCGGGTGGGCATAGACCGAATGGGTCAGCAGGTTCGTGGCCAGCACCCGGCCCCGCCGGTCTGTGATGTCCGCCCGCTGAGAGATGATCTGCGCCGACAGCACCTGGCCGCGCGGCTCTGCCGCCTCGCTGGAGGCCAGCGTGCCCATGCGCGCCGCGACCGTGCCGAAGGCCAGCAGGAAACAGCCCGCCATGACGATCAGCCGCCCCTCGGCCCGACGGCGGGCGCGGTCCTGGATCTGTTCGTGGCGGCGGCGGCGGTTCTCGGCCTCGATGTCATCGGGGTTCTCGCCGCGTTCGCGGGCGCGAAGAATGCGGGCCAGGGGGCGCAAGGGGGTGCGGATCATGGCTGTTCATCCTCGGACAGGTCGGTTTCGGGGGTCAGCAGCGGCTCGGGCGGCGGCGGCGGCTTGGGATAGTCGATATGGTCCAGGTCCAGGAACTGGCCCGATTCCACCGGGACCAGCTGCAGGCGTTCAAAGTTCAGGTCGACCAGCTGGCGCAGGCGGTCGGGACGGTTCAGAAACGCCCATTCGGCCCGCAGCACGCCCAGCTCCTCGCGCAGGCCGGCGATCTCGCGCTGGACCTGGGACATCTCTCCGATGGCGGCCTGGGTCGCGTAATTCTCGCGATAGGCCCAAAAGGCCATGCCCATGACCACCAGCACGCAGGCCAGATAGGCCAGCGACCGCATCAGCGCCCCCCCGGCAGACTGGGCATGGCCAGCGCGCGGGCATCGACGCTGCCTGCGGGCGCCTCGGTGCGCACCGCCACCCGCAGCAATGCCGAACGGGCGCGCGGGTTGACGTCCAGCTCGTCCGGGTCCGGCCCGATCGCGCGCCGAAATGGCAGCGTGAAGGCGGGCTGAACCGTCGCGGTGACCGGGGCATAGCGGTTGCCGCCGCCCCCCGCGTCGGCGCGGGCCTGCATGAACCGCTTGACGATGCGGTCCTCCAGCGAATGAAAGCTGACCACGGCCAGTTGCCCGCCGGGCTTCAGCGCGCGCTCGGCGGCCGACAGGCCCGCGACCAGCTGGCCGAACTCGTCGTTCACCCAGATGCGGATCGCCTGAAAGCTGCGGGTGGCGGGGTGGCTCTGGCCGGGTTTCGCGCGCGGCAGGCAGCCGGTGAGCACCTGCGCCAGCTGCGTGGTCCGCGTCAGCGGGCGCGCGGCGACGATGGCCCGCGCGATGCGGCGCGCGGCGCGTTCCTCGCCGTAATGATACAGCACATCGGCGATCTCCGCCTCCTCAGCGCTGTTCAGCAGATCGGCGGCCGAGGGCACGTCGCCCCCCATCCGCATGTCCAGCGGCCCATCGCGCATGAACGAAAACCCGCGATCCGCCTGATCCAGCTGCATCGAGCTGACGCCCAGGTCCAGCACCACCCCGTCCAGCGGCTGCCCCGCCAGGCTGTCCATGTCGGAAAACGTCCCCTCGACCAGCCGCAGCCGGTCGCCGTACTGGCCGCGCCACGCCTCGGCCATCGCGAACACCGCAGGGTCGCGGTCCACGCCGATCACCTGCGCAGCACCCGCCTCCAGCAGCCCGCGCGCATAGCCGCCCGCTCCGAAGGTGCCGTCCAGCCAGACGCCGCCCACAGGCGCCACGGCCCGCAGCAGCGGCGCCAGAAGAACGGGAATATGCGGATCGGACATGGCCTCAGCCCTCGCTGGCTTGGTGCAGGAAGGCGCGGGGGTCAAATTCGGGGCCCTTGCTGGCGGCGAATTCCTCCAGCGCCTCGACATCCTTGGGGCGCGTCTCGGGGTGATAGACCTGGATATAGTCGCCGCGCGATTCAAAGATCGTCTCGGTGCCCTCGCCGAAGCCCAGCTTGTCGCGCAGCTTGGCTGGCAGGACCAGACGCCCCTCGCGATCGATCTCAAGGTCTGTGGACTGGCCGTTCATCAGCAACTCCAGCCAGCGACGCTCCTGGCTGCCGCGGGTCAGGCGATCGATCTGTTCGTCGATCTCCTCGATGGCCTCGATGGTGTAGAGTTCGATCCAGTTCCACCAGTCGGGGCCATAGACGGCCACCAGCTGCGTGCGTCCGGCATTGGCGCCTGCGAATGAGGGGTCTCCGGCATCGAACACGCGGCGCAGACGGGCCGGGATCGACATCCGACCCTTTCCATCGACCTTGACGGTTTCGGTGCCTCTGAACTTACGCGCCACCTGGCACCCGCCCTCACTGCCTGCTCTTTCGGGACGTCCGAAAGAGAAAGGGCGGATCGGGCCGCTGCCACTGCCCGATCCGCCGCCCTCGTTCCCGATTACCCGGGCCCCTTTGCGGGGTTGGTTGCCGACCCTGCTTGCGCCACCTGGGGGAGGTGCTGCTCGCGCAAGCGGGCCGACTATGTTGGAAAACGGTTGCCTGTATGAACTCTGCTTCGCCTTGTCTGGGGTCTTGGCGCCCCATTCACTGCCCGTTTTCGTGATCCGGTTGTGACATGGGATTTCATGGGAAGCAACGGTATTCTTGGGCCGCAGGCCGCATTCCGCGCATGGGTTCGACCGGCCCCGAATCACCCGCGGCAAGGCGAATTGCGCGATTACACCGAGGGCTGGTAGAGTGACCGGAAAGGCACACCAGATATAGAAGACAGGTCGCGCCGAGGTTTTTTCACCCCCTGAGGCGAAATCACCACAGTTCACGGCCAAGCAAGCTGAAACTCTGGGCAAGCGGCAGGATTTTCAGCGCCCGCTCACATCGGATCACGGAACCGAGAGGGGTCTTGCCCCTCCCGTCCCATGCTATCCCGAATGTCCCGTGAATTCCCGCCTCAGGCGATGCCGTCCTGGACCAGACGGTCGGCCAACTGCGCATAGGCCTGCGCCACGGCGCCGTCACCCAAGGCCACCGGACGACCCGAATCGCCGGCCAGACGCACCTCCAGCTCCAGCGGCAGGGCGCCCAGGAAGGGCAGGTTCAGCGCCTCGGCCTCGGTGGCGACGCCGCCATGACCGAACAGATGCGCCTCGTGCCCGCATTTGGGGCAGATATAGGTGGACATGTTCTCGATCAGCCCCAGGACCGGGGTCTTGAGCTTGCCGAACATGTCGATGGCGCGCCGCGCGTCCAGAAGGGCGACATCCTGGGGCGTGGACACGATGATCGCGCCGGTGACCGGGGCCTTCTGGCACAGGCTCAATTGCACGTCGCCGGTGCCGGGCGGCAGGTCGATCAGCAGCACGTCCAGCTCGCCCCAGTTCACCTGCTGCAGCAACTGCTGCAGGGCGCCCATCAGCATCGGGCCGCGCCAGACCAGCGCCTCGCCCTCCTTGAGCATCAGGCCGATGGACATGACCGTGACGCCATGCGCATGCAGCGGCTCGATGCGCTGGCCGTCCGGGCTGGCGGGCCGCCCCGACACGCCCATCATGCGCGGCTGCGAGGGACCATAGATATCCGCATCCAGCAGCCCGACCTTGCGGCCCGCCCGCGCCAGCGCCACGGCAAGGTTCGAGGTGACGGTCGATTTCCCCACCCCACCCTTGCCCGAACCGATGGCGATGATGTGGCGCACGCCGGGGATGGCCTGCGGTCCAGCCTGCGGCTTGGGATGGCCGCCGATCTTCAGGGACGGCGCCTCGCCCTGGCCCGACACCGCGCGGGGCGGGGCGGGATTGGCGGGCGCGGTCATCACGATCTGGACGCGGCTCACGCCGTCCAGCCGTTCGATGCGGGCGCGGGCCTCGGCCTCGACCGGCTTCAAGGCCTCGGCGGTGGCCGCGTTCTCGACCTCCAGGACGAATCGCACCAGGCCCTCATCGACCACCAGGGCCCGGATCAGGTCCGCCTGACCCAGCGTCCCCCCCTGCGGAAGGGTGATATCGGCAATTGCCGTAAGGATCGCTTCGCGGCTGACGGACATGGAGGGCACCTCGTCTTTTGTGTGTCAGCCAGCATGAAGCACAGAACCGCCAGCCTCAACACCCCCTGCGACATTCCGTGCCCCGGGCGGCTAAACGCTTTCAAACAGGCACTTTTTGGCCGCGCGGCGTGATCGCTAACAGATGTATCGTGTCAATTTTATGTCAACATTTCATGACCTAGTGGGGCGATAGGTCAGCGTCAGTCATGCAATTGCTGCATGGCAGCATTACGAAACCGTCCGTTGTGCAATCGCGGCAAAGGGGTCATCTTCAACTCAACGAAACGCCGGGCCAATCCGGGAACGGCGCAGACGAGATGAACCGAAAGGATACGACAATGGCTGTTATCGCCCAGGCACAGAACACCGCCGCCGAAGCCGGCCTGCGTGGCCGCCTGATGACCGCGATCCAGCGGATGCAGGAAAACCGCGCCCGCCGCGCCGTTTACCGCCAGACCGTGCGTGAACTCAACGCGCTGACGACCCGCGATCTGGACGATCTGGGCATCAGCCGTTCGATGATCACCCGCCTGGCCCACGAAGCGGCCTGGGGTTCGGCCCGCTAAGGGTCAACAAAGAATTCGCTTTCCCGGCCCTCTCCTCCTCCCTGGGTCCGGGAATGGCGGCATCCTCTCTCCTCCTCCCTGAGGATGCCGCCCAAAGTTGCCAAGGAACCTGACCCTCCTCCCCGGGTTCCTGTGCGAAGCGGCGGCCCCGCTCCTCCCTCCCAGGGGTCGCCGCACAAAATTCATAGCCGCCCCATCTGCGGCACCCAGATACGCCCGGTCCTCTCCTCCTCCCTCCCGGACCCGGCGTTCGCGGCACGGCCTCTCCTCCTCCCTGGCCCTGCCGCACCCCATACGCGGCCCCTCCTCCTCCCTGGGCCAGCGTTCAGCGGCGACCTCCCTCCTCCTCCCTGGAGGTCGCCGCGCCTTTATCCGGAACCGGAACACCCCATCGCGCATTGCCTCCGACAGATCGTCGGAGGCGTCATGATTCTGCGCAAAGGCACCAAGGTTGAATGGAGCTGGGCGGGCCATACGGCCAGCGGCACCATTACCGACATCTTTACCGACGACGTCGAGCGGACGATCAAGGGCAGCCGCGTCAGCCGCAAGGCCAGCCGCGATGACCCAGCCTATCTGATCGAACAGCAGGACGGCGATCGCGTGCTCAAGGGCCGATCGGAACTGCGCCGCAGCGACGATTGACGGCTTTTCGGGCCGGGCCCGGCGCGCTATGGCTGGCCGATGCTCAGTTATCAACACGCCTATCATGCCGGAAACCTGGCCGACCTGCACAAGCACGCCCTGCTGGCCGTCGCGCTGGATTACCTGACCCGCAAGGACAAGCCGCTGTCCTATCTGGAAACCCACGCCGGGCGCGGCCTCTATGACCTGACCGCCCCCGAGGCCCAAAAAACTCAGGAGGCCGCCCAGGGCATCGCCCGCGCCACGGCCGAGGGCTGGCTGCCGGGCGACCACCCCCTGATCCGCGCGCTGACCGCGATTCGCGCCCTGCGTGGCGACAGCGCCTATCCTGGGTCGCCGCTGATCGCCGGGCATTTCCTGCGGTTCGAGGATCGCGCCCATCTGGCCGAGCTGCATCCGGCGGAATGCCAGGCCCTGCGCCGCGTCGCGGGCTTTGCCACCATCCATCAGCAGGACGGCTTCCAGATGGCGCAGGCTGTCTGCCCGCCAGAGCCGCGCCGGGGGATGCTGCTGATTGACCCCAGCTATGAGGTCAAGACAGACTATACCGCCATTCCCCGCCAGATCGGGCTGATCGCGCGGAAATGGAACGTGGGCGTCATCGCCCTGTGGTACCCGATCCTGACCGACCACCGCCATCTGGGCATGACCGCGCAGCTGACCAGCGATTTCCCCCAGGCCCTGCTGTCGGAGGTCGCCTTTCCGCCCGCGCGGCCCGGCCATTCGATGATCGGGTCGGGGATGATCGTGCTGAACCCGCCTTGGGGACTGGCCGACCAAGCCCGCCAGCTGGAGGCAATGTTCCACGATCGCGCCTGACCGCGCCCGCCGACGGGGATTCCCCCGCCGGTTGCGCTGTGGCATGATCGACCCCGCGACAAGGATTCCCCCATGCCCCAACGACTGTCCATCGGCGCCACCGTCTTTCTGGTCCTAACCGTGCTGCTGTCCCTCTACTTCGCCTATGCGGCGGTGCAGGGGCCGTCGGGCATCCTGCGGCGCATTCAGATCCAGGCCGAGACGGCCGAGCTGCAGACCGCCCGCGACACGCTGCGCGCCGATGTCGCGCGCATGCAGAACCTGACCCGCCGCCTGTCGGACGATTACCTGGATCTGGACCTGCTGGACGAACGCGCCCGCGAGGTCCTGGGCCTGCTGCGCGCCGACGAGGTGCTGCTGCGCTGAGGCGCGGATCTGCGGGGCAGGGCTGCGGGATTGCACGGCTGCGGGCGATGCGTTACGGATAGTTTAACGCTGAACTATCCGTAACGCATCCAGAGAGGATACGCCGCATGGCCAGGAAACCAAGCCCCCAACAGGAGGCACCTTCGAACGTGTCGAAGGACGAGTTGCTGCAATACTATCGGGACATGCTGCTGATCCGGCGATTCGAGGAAAAGGCGGGCCAGCTGTACGGCATGGGTCTGATCGGCGGGTTCTGCCACCTCTATATCGGTCAGGAAGCCGTGGTCGTGGGCCTCGAGGCCTGCGCCAAGGAAGGCGACAAGCGCATCACCAGCTATCGGGACCACGGCCACATGCTGGCCTGCGGAATGGAGGCGCGTGGCGTCATGGCCGAGCTGACCGGGCGTCAGGACGGCTATTCCAAGGGCAAGGGCGGCAGCATGCACATGTTCAGCCGCGAAAAGCATTTCTATGGCGGCCATGGCATCGTCGCGGCGCAGGTGCCCCTGGGCGCCGGTCTGGCCTTCGCCGACAAGTATCTGGGCAATGACAACGTCACCTTCACCTATTTCGGCGACGGTGCGGCCAACCAGGGCCAAGTCTATGAGACCTACAACATGGCCGAGCTGTGGGACCTTCCGGTCGTCTTCGTGATCGAGAACAACCAGTATGCCATGGGCATGTCGGTCAAGCGGTCCACGAAATCGACGACCTTCTTCGGTCGCGGTGAGGCCTTCGGCATCCCGGGCGAACAGATCGACGGCATGGACGTGCTGGCCGTCAAGGCGGCGGGCGAAAAGGCCGTGGCGCATTGCCGCGCCGGCAAGGGCCCCTACATCCTGGAGGTCATGACCTATCGCTATCGCGGGCATTCGATGTCGGACCCGGCCAAGTACCGGACCCGCGAGGAGGTCCAGAAGATGCGCGACGAGCGTGACCCGATCGAGAGCGTCCGCGACCTGCTGCTGACCGGCAAGCATGCTACCGACGAGGATCTCAAGGCGATCGACAAGGAAATCAAGGACATCGTCAACGATTCCGCGGAATTCGCCAAGAACAGCCCCGAGCCGGACCTGTCCGAGCTGTGGACCGACATTTACGCCGACGACCTGCCCCAGGGCAGCGCCGAAGAACACGCCTGAGGGGGATGACGACATATGGCAACCGAGATCCTGATGCCCGCCCTGTCCCCCACGATGGAGGAGGGCACGCTGGCCAAATGGCTGAAGAAAGAGGGTGACGCCGTCAAATCCGGCGACATCATCGCCGAGATCGAGACCGACAAGGCCACGATGGAATTCGAGGCCGTCGACGAGGGCATCATGGGCAAGCTGCTGGTGGCCGAGGGCACCCAGGGCGTCGCCGTGAACACCCCCATCGCCATCCTGGTCGAGGAGGGAGAGGACGCCGACGCGGCCCCCGCCCCCAAGGCCGAGGCAAAGCCCGCCGAGGCCAAGGCCACCGAGGCCGCCGGCAAACAGCCCGGCAAATCCGCCGTCGAGGAGGTCGCGACCCCGCAGCCCAAGCCGCGCAGCCCCGACTGGCCCGAAGGCACCAAGATGAAGACCATGACCGTGCGGGAAGCCCTGCGCGAGGCCATGGCCGAGGAGATGGACCGCGACGAGACCGTGTTCATCATGGGCGAGGAGGTCGGCGAATACGAAGGCGCCTACAAGATCACCCAGGGGCTGCTGGCCCGGTTCGGCCACCGCCGCGTCGTGGACACCCCCATCAGCGAGATCGGCTTTGCCGGCATCGGCACCGGTGCAGCACTTGCCGGCCTGCGCCCGATCGTCGAGTTCATGACCTTCAACTTTGCCATGCAGGCCATCGACCACATCATCAACTCGGCCGCCAAGACGCTGTACATGTCGGGGGGCCAGATGGGCTGTCCCATCGTGTTCCGCGGCCCGAACGGCGCCGCCGCCCGCGTGGGCGCCCAGCACAGCCAGGATTTCGCGGCATGGTATGCGGCGATCCCCGGGCTGAAGGTCGCGATGCCCTATTCGGCGGCCGATGCGAAGGGTCTGATGAAGACCGCAATCCGCGACAACAACCCGGTCATCTTCCTGGAGAACGAGATCCTCTACGGGCGCAGCTTCGAGGTGCCCGACCTGCCGGATTTCACCATCCCCTTCGGCAAGGCGAACACCGTGCGGTCGGGCGACGATGTGACCATCGTCAGCTTTGGCATCGGCGTCGCCCATGCGTTGGAGGCGGCCAAGCTGCTGGAACAGGACGGCATCCAGGCCGACGTGATCGACCTGCGCACGCTGCGCCCGCTGGACTATGACGCGATCCTGTCGTCGGTCAAGCGCACCAACCGCTGCGTGACCGTCGAGGAGGGCTTCCCCGTGGGCGCCATCGGCAACCACATCTCGGCCTGGCTGATGGAGAACGCGTTCGACTATCTGGACGCGCCGGTCATCTGCTGCACCGGCAAGGACGTGCCGATGCCCTATGCCGCGAACCTGGAAAAGCACGCGCTGATCACGCCCGCCGAGATCGCCGACGCCGTGAAAAAAGTCACCTACAAGTAAGGGAGCTGCGCGATGCCTACGGAAATCCTGATGCCCGCCCTCTCCCCGACCATGGAGGAGGGCACGCTGGCCAAATGGCTGGTGAAAGAGGGCGATACCGTCAAATCCGGCGACGTGATCGCCGAGATCGAGACCGACAAGGCCACGATGGAGTTCGAGGCCGTCGACGAGGGCCGCATCGGCAAGATCCTGATCGCCGAGGGCACCTCGGCCGTCAAGGTCAACACCGCCATCGCCGTCCTGCTGGAGGATGGCGAGGAGGCCGGCGACATCGAGGCGCCCAAGCCCGCCTCCGCCCCCAAGGCGGATGCCGAGCCCGAACCCGCCGAAAAGGGCTATGGCGGCCCGATCGGCGCGCCCGTGGCAGGTGACGCCAAAGCCGCGGACGACGCGCCCAAGGGCGACCGGGTGTTCGCCTCGCCCCTGGCGCGCCGGATCGCCAAGGACAAGGGTCTGGACCTGTCCCAGATCCAAGGCAGCGGCCCGCGCGGCCGCATCGTCAAGGCCGATGTCGAAAACGCCACGGCGGGCGCAGCCAAGCCCGCCGCAGCCGCGGCCCAGCCCGAGGCCAAGGCCGCCCCCACGGCAGCCGCAGCCCCCGCCCAGGCCCCCAAGGGCCTGTCGACCGAGGCCGTGCTGAAGATGTATGCCGACCGCGAGACTGAGGAGGTCGCGCTGGACGGCATGCGCCGCACCATCGCCGCCCGCCTGTCCGAGGCCAAGCAGACCATCCCGCATTTCTACCTGCGCCGTTCGGCCAAGCTGGATGCGCTGATGGAGTTCCGCGCCACGCTGAACAAGCAGCTGGAAGGCCGGGGAATCAAGCTGTCGGTCAACGACTTCATCATCAAGGCCAGCGCACTGGCCCTGCAGCAGGTGCCGGACGCGAATGCGGTCTGGGCGGGGGATCGCATCCTCAAGCTCAAGCCGTCGGACGTGGCCGTGGCCGTCGCGATCGAGGGCGGGCTGTTCACGCCCGTGCTAAAGGACGCGCACCAGAAGACCCTGTCGGCGCTGTCCGCGCAGATGAAGGATCTGGCCGGTCGCGCGAAGTCCAAGAAGCTGGCCCCGCACGAATATCAGGGCGGCAGCTTTGCGATCAGCAACCTGGGCATGTTCGGGATCGAGAACTTCGACGCGGTCATCAACCCGCCGCATGGCGCGATCCTGGCCGTGGGTGCGGGCATCCCCACCCCGGTCGTTGAAAAGGGAGAGGTCGTCGTGCGCAACGTCATGTCGATGACGCTGTCGGTCGACCACCGCGTGATCGACGGCGCATTGGGCGCGCAACTGCTGGAGGCGATCGTGGCCCATCTGGAAAACCCGATGGGAATGCTTGCCTAAGCTGTTCTAAAGAAAAGATTTCTCGACAGGGGCGGCAAGGGTGGACACCTTGCCGCCGATGGCGTTGCGCGGGACCGACCCCTCAGGTCCGGCGGGCTGTCGCCCTTACCTTGGCCCCTGTAACGGAAATTTCCCATGATTTGCAAAGTTGCCCTTGTTCTCGCAGCCCTCGGAACGCTGACCGCCTGCGCCCCCCAGCAATACGAATCGGACCCGGTCGCGGTGTCGACTCCGCAAGGTCCGGTGACCTGCCAGTTCTACCTGCCCAGCATCGTGCTGTGGGATACCCCCCTCTCCTACCCCGCCGCCATGACCAAGGAAGAGGCAATTTCGGTCTGCCGCACCGAGGGCATGGCCCGCAAGCAGGGCTGATCCCGGCACGGTCCCGCCCCTGCGGCGGGGCCTGCCACACCCGGTCAGAAGGTGACGGTGACCCCCGGCAGCCGCAGCTCCGCGATCAGGTCGCGCAGCTCCTGGCGGGCCGCGATATGGGACATGCTCATCGTTTCGGTGCCGACATCCTTGAGGTCCAGCAGCGTCAGGCCGTTGGGAAACAGCTCGCGAAAGATCACGCGTTCCGAAAATCCGGGCGCCACGCGAAAGCCGATGCGCTTGGACAGCGCGGCCAAGGCGCCGCCCACCTTGCGCTTGTTGTGCATCTGCTGGGTGCCCAGACGGTTGCGCAGCACCAGCCAGTCGATCGGCCCCGCGCCGGCCTGCGCGCGCAGCTGACGGGCATTCCAGACCATCTCGGCATAGATCGACGGGCCCAGCACCTCGCCATCGGGCGACATCCGCGCCAGCAGGTCGAAATCGACGAAGCTGTCGTTCAGCGGCGTGATCAGCGTATCGGCGACGGTATGCGCCATCTGGCTCAGCTTGGTATGCGATCCGGGGCAATCCAGCAGGATGAAATCGCACTGCTTCTCCAGCAGCTCCAGCGCGGGGGTCAGCGGGTCGAGGCCATCGCCCAGCTGCGCCAGGACCGGCATCGGCAGGTCCAGCCCCATCCGCGCGCAAAAGGCCGCGCGGTTCTCCAGATAGCGGCCAAAGCTGCGCTGGCGCACGTCCAGATCCAACCCGCCGACGCTGTGCCCCATCCGGGCCAGTGCCGTCGTCACATGCATCGAGGTGGTCGATTTGCCCGAGCCGCCCTTCTCGTTTCCGACCACGATGATATGCGCCACTGGCCGCCTCTTGTCCTGCCCCTGCGCGGAAACCTAACGACCGCGTGAACAGATGGAAAGCCGCCGCACGCAACCGGTCAGGCGGCTGTCGCCCGACGATCACGGCACCCCGTCAGCGCCCCAGCATCAGAAACTCGTCGTTGGGGCGGATGTCGGCCGCGTTCACCAGCCGGTTCGACATCGCAAAGAACGCCGTGATGGCACCGATGTCCCAGATCTCATCCGCATCGAAACCTGCCTGCACCAGCGCGTCGTGATCGGCGGGCACGACATCCTGCGCGGCCAGCGCGACCTTTTCGGCATAGGCCAGCATGGCGCGCTGCCGGTCCGTCAAGTCGGCCTTGCGCCAGTTGATCGCCACCTGATCGGCGATGCGCGGATCGCGCGCCCGGATGCGCAGGATCGCGCCATGCGCCACCACGCAATACTGGCAGCGGTTCAGCCCGCTGGTGGCGACCACGATCAGCTCCCGCTCGGCCTTGGTCAGACCTTCGGCCTTGTCCATCAGCGCGTCGTGATAGGCAAAGAAGGCCCGGAATTCGGCGGGCCTGTGCGCCAGCGCCAGAAAAATGTTGGGGACAAAGCCCGACTTTTCGGACACTTGGGCGATGGCGTCGCGGATATCCTCGGGCAGATCGGCCAGGTCGGGCACCGCGAAACGGCTGATGGGGTGGGTCATGGGGGTTCCTCCTGACGGGCAGCCTGCCGCAGGCGCGCCGCGGGGGAAAGGGTCAGCCGTCGCGCAGGGCGGCCAGGGCGGCTTGAACCTTGGGCGTGCGGTGCAGATCGACATGGGTGACCAGCCACAGCGTGCTGTCCCATTCCCGCAGGCTGATCGCCGGCAGCAGCCCCGTGGCCAGGCTGTCGGGCAGCGGCCCGATCGCCAGCCCGGCCCGGATCACCGCCTCGCGGGCGGCGGCCTCGGACGCGATCAGGGCGATGTTCTCGGGTCCGATCCGGTCCTGCAGCCAGCGCATGTAGGGCGCCCCCCGCGCATCCGGCCCCGGCAGCGCAAAGCGGTGCGCGCGCGGATCGCCCACCGGGCCGTGCCGGTCCAGGTAGTCCTCGGACGCATAGAGGACATGGTGCAGGCGTCCCAACGGTCGCACGACATAGTCGGGCTCAGTCGGTTCGGCGCCGCCACGGATGGCGATATGCGCCTCTCCGGCATCCAGGCGGAACAGCCGCACATCGGTCGCATAGGTCACCCGCAGCCCCGGATGGCGCTGCATCAGCGCGGTGATGCGCGGCATCACCAGATCGACCAGCTCGGGCAGCGAGGTGACGGTCAGCTCTCCCTCGATGCGGTCGCCCGCCCCGGCGATCTGCGCCGCCATCTGGGCGAAACGCTCATCCGCCGCGCCCGCCGCCGCCAGCAGGGTCCGCCCCGCCTCGGTCAGGGCATAGCCGCGGGTGTGGCGCTGGAACAGCCGCGCGCGCAGGGCCGTCTCCAGCGCGTCGATGCGCCGGATGACGGTCGCATGATGCACGCCCAGTTCTGCCGCCGCGCCGCTGACGGTGCCGCAGCGCGCCACGGCCAATGCGACCCGGATGTCGTCCCAGGATTCGATCTGCATGTGCATCTCCGCACAGTTGTTGCGCAACTATCGCCCTTTCGTTCGCACGTGCATAGGCCTAAATCGGATGCAACACGACATCCCTGACGGAGACGACCCATGAACATTCTGCATCTGGACAGCGCCATCACAGGCGACGCCTCGGTTTCCCGCAAATTGACCGCCGATATCGTAGCGCGCCTGACCGCCGCGCAACCCGATGCGCAGGTGACCCATCGCGACCTGTCCGACGGCGTGGCGGTGATGGACGACGCCTGGTTCCAGGCCCTGCGCGCCGGCACCGACAATCCGACGCCCGCGCAGCAGGCCCAGATCGACCTGTCGAACACCCTTCTGGCCGAGGTGCAGGACGCCGATGTCCTGGTCATCGGGCTGCCGATCTACAACTTTACCCTGCCGTCGCAGCTCAAGACCTGGCTGGACCAGATCGCCCGCGCCGGAGTCAGCTTTCGCTATACCGAGGCCGGCCCCGAGGGTCTGCTGACCGGCAAGCGCGCCTATGTCGCCTATGCCGCCGCGGGCACGCCCATGGGGTCGGACCTGGACCACGCCTCGGGTTATCTGCGCCACATGCTGGGGTTCCTGGGCATCACCGACGTGACCTTCGTTGCGGCCGACGGGCTGGCCTTTGACCGCGACGCGGCGATGGCGCGCGCACAACAGGCGCTGGACAAGATCGCCGCCTGATCCGACCATCCGGCATGGACGGCCCCTTGAGGTTGACTCGGGGGCCGTTTTTGCGTATCGCACCCTGAATTCCCGGAAGGACAGCCTTCCGGTCCCTGCCCCGCGCAGGGATCGCCCCCCGTCAGCGCGTTGCGCCCACGGGGGCAACAGTGTTTTGGACCAGGAGGACCGACGATGTTCGAGAACCTTTCCGACCGTTTGGGCGGCGTCTTCGACCGGCTGACCAAGCAGGGCGCCCTGTCCGAGGATGACGTCACCGCCGCCATGCGCGAGGTGCGCACCGCCCTGCTGGAGGCCGACGTCTCGCTGCCGGTGGCGCGCAACTTCGTCAAGGCAGTCACCGCCAAGGCCACCGGCGCGGCGGTCACGAAATCGGTCAGCCCCGGCCAGCAGGTCGTCAAGATCGTCCATGACGAGCTGATCCGCGTGCTGCAGGGCGAGGACGCCCCCGAGGCGCTGCGCATCGACAACCCGCCCGCCGCCATCCTGATGGTCGGCCTGCAGGGTTCGGGCAAGACCACCACCACTGCGAAACTGGCCCTGCGCCTCAAGGACCGCGAGAAAAAGCGCGTGCTGATGGCCAGCTTGGACACCAACCGCCCCGCCGCGATGGAGCAGCTGGCCATCCTGGGCCAGCAGATCGGCGTCGACACGCTGCCCATCGTGATGGGCCAGACCGCCGTGCAGATCGCGCAGCGCGCCAAGACGCAGGCGGGCCAGGGCGGCTATGACGTGGTCATGCTGGACACCGCCGGCCGCCTGCATATCGACGAGGCGCTGATGGCGCAGGTCCAGCAGGTGCGCGACATCTCGAACCCGCGAGAGACGCTGCTGGTCGTCGACGGCCTGACCGGCCAGGACGCCGTGAACGTCGCGACCGAATTCGACGCCAAGGTCGGCGTGACCGGCGTCGTGCTGACCCGCATGGACGGCGACGGGCGCGGCGGCGCGGCCCTGTCGATGCGCGCCGTGACCGGCAAGCCGATCCGCTTCGTCGGCCTGGGCGAAAAAATGGACGCGCTGGAGACCTTTGACGCCGAACGCGTCGCGGGCCGCATCCTGGGCATGGGCGACATCGTGGCCCTGGTCGAGAAGGCCCAGCAGGTCCTGGAGGTCGAGCAGGCCGAGCGCATGATGAAACGCTTTCAGAAGGGTCTGTTCAACATGAACGACCTGCGCGGCCAGCTGGAGCAGATGCAGAAGATGGGCGGCATGCAGTCGGTCATGGGCATGATGCCCGGCATGGCCAAGATGGCCAAGCAGGCCGAGGCCGCGGGCTATGACGACAAGGTCATCCGCCACCAGATCGCGCTGATCAATTCGATGACCAAGAAGGAACGGGCCAACCCGGACCTGCTGCAGGCCAGCCGGAAAAAGCGCATCGCCGCCGGTGCGGGTCTGGACGTGTCGGATCTGAACAAGCTGCTGAAGATGCAGAAGCAGATGGCCGACACGATGAAAAAGCTGGGCAAGATGGGCAAGGGCGGCATGCTCAAGCAGGCCATGCGCGCCATGACCGGCAAGGGCGGCGGACTGCCCGACATGGACAGCCTGGACCCCGCCAAGATGGCCGAGGCGCAGAAGATGCTGGCCGATCCCAAGGGACTGGGCGGCCAGCTGGGCCGCGCGGGCCTGCCGGGCGGTCTGGGCGGATTGTTCGGCAAGAAATGATCACCCTGTCCCCCACCCCGGTTCTGGAAACGGAACGCCTGATCCTGCGCGCGCCCCTGGGCAGCGACTGGCCGCATTGGCGCAGCTTTTATCAATCCGACCGCGCACAGTTCGTGGGCGGCGGCGTGACCGAACCCAAGCCCGGCGCCTATTGGCGGGCCTTTGGCCATCTGACAGGCCATTGGGTCATGCGCGGTTTCGGCATGTTCGTCTTTTGCTTCAAGGGGCAGGAGGACATGCCCCTGGGGCTGGTCGGCCCGTGGTATCCTGACGGCTGGCCCGAGCGTGAACTGGGCTGGACCGCCTGGTCGCAGGCCGTGGAAGGAAAGGGTCTGGTGGCCGAGGCCGTCCGCGCCGCGCGGGCCCACGCGTTCCGCGACCTGGGCTGGACCACCGCCGTCAGCTATATCGACCCGGCCAATGCCCGCTCGATCGCGCTGGCCGAACGGCTTGGCGCGGTGCGCGACCGGGGCGCCGCGACGCCGGTCTTCGACCATCCCTGCATCGTCTATCGCCACCCCGCCCCGGAGGCCGCATGACCGACGCAACCACCCGCGCCGCCGACCTGCTGGCCGATCACCGCGCCAGCATCGACCGGCTGGACGCCATTCTGGTCTATACGCTGGCCGAACGGTTCAAGCACACACAGTCCGTCGGGCGCCTCAAGGCCCGGCACGACCTTCCGCCGTCCGATCCCTCGCGCGAGGCAAGCCAGATCGAACGCCTGGAACGCCTCGCGCGCGAGGCCGATCTCGACCCGGAATTCGCGCGCAAATTCCTGACCTTCGTGATCGCCGAAGTCATTCGGCACCACGAACATTATCAGTCCTGACCGGACGACAACCCAAGGAGACTATCCATGTCCATGAAGATCCGCCTGGCCCGTGGTGGCAGCAAGAAGCGCCCGCACTATGCCATCGTCGCCTCCGATTCGCGCATGCCGCGCGACGGCCGCTTCATCGAGAAGCTGGGCACCTACAACCCGCTGCTGGCCAAGGACAGCGAAGAGCGCGTGAAGATGGATGTCGAGCGCATCCAGTACTGGCTGGGCCAGGGCGCACAGCCCACCGACCGCGTCGCCCGCTTCCTGGAGGCCGCCGGCGTCAAGGAAAAGGCCGAGCGCAAGAACATGAAGAAGGCCGAGCCCGGCAAGAAAGCCAAGGCCCGCGCCGAAGAGCGTGCCAAGAAAGCCGCACCGGCCGACGCCGAGTGATCCGATCTGGCGGGGGGCAGCCCCCGCCAGTCCTTTTTTGCAAGGGTGTGACATGACCGAAGACCGCATCTGCGTCGGCGCCATCGCGGGGGCCTTTGGGGTCCACGGAGAGGTGCGGCTGAAAAGCTTCTGCTCGGACCCTGCCGACATCGCGAATTATTCCCCCCTGACCTCCGAGGACGGCACCCGCACCTTTGGCGTGACCCTGACCCGCGAGGTCACCGGCGCCCTGGGCGCGCGCATCACCGGGGTCACCACCAAGGAACAGGCCGATGCCCTGCGCGGCGTCACGCTCTGGGCCCCGCGCAGCGCCCTGCCCTCGCTGCCCGATGACGAATTCTATCATGCCGACCTGATCGGGCTGGATGTCGTCGATACCGGCGGCACCCCCTTGGGTCGCGTGCGTGCTCTGTATGATCACGGCGCGGGCGACATCATCGAGGTGGTGGGCGGCGCGCAGATCCTGATGCTGCCCTTTACCCGCGCCATCGTGCCCACCGTCGATCTGGCCGCGCGCCGCATCGTCGTGGACCCGCCCGGTGACGGCGGGGGCAGCGACGACGCATGACCGACGCGCCGCCGCCGAAATCGCATGGCCGCCTGACCGCCCGCCCCAGCCTGCGCCCGCGCGAACTGATGGCCGAGCCGCAGGTCGCGGGCGCCTGGACCGCGCGCATCATCACCCTGTTCCCCGAGGCCTTTCCCGGCATTCTGGGCCTGTCCCTGACCGGCAAGGCGCTGGCGCAGGGGCTGTGGAACCTGCAGACCATCCCGCTGCGCGATCACGGGCTGGGGCGGCACCGCAATGTCGACGACACGCCCGCGGGCGGCGGCGCGGGCATGGTGATCCGCCCCGACGTGCTGGACGCGGCGCTGCGCGAGGCGGGCCACGGCCTGCCCGTCATCTATATGTCGCCCCGCGGCAAGCCGCTGACGCAGGCCCGCGCCCGCGCATTGGCGCAGGGACCGGGCGTCACCCTGATCTGCGGCCGGTTCGAGGGGGTCGACCAACGCGTTCTGGACGCCCATGACATCGAAGAGGTCAGCATCGGCGATTATGTCCTGACCGGAGGAGAGATTGCCGCTCAGGTCTTGATCGACGCGACGGTCCGGCTTATACCGCGCGTGCTGGGCAATCATGATTCCCTGGCCGAGGAGTCCTTTTCCATCGGCAACCGGGGTCTTCTGGAAGCGCCGCAGTTCACCAAGCCCGCCCTCTGGGATGGCCGCGAAATACCGCCCGTGCTGTTGTCGGGCAATCACGCAGCCATCGCCGCATGGCGGTCCGGTGAGGCCGAGAGGCTGACACAAGAACGCCGCCCCGATCTGTGGCGGGCATATGCAGAGACGCATATGGACCCGGCTAAGGACCGACAGCGCTCGGGCGCATCAGACCAATCGCGGATATACCGCGAGCATGACAAGGAACCAAAGCGATGAACCTGATCGCACAACTCGAAGCCGAGCAAATCGCCGAGCTTGGCAAGACCATCCCCGACTTCAAGGCCGGCGACACGATCCGCGTCGGCTACAAAGTGACCGAGGGCACCCGGACCCGCGTCCAGAACTATGAGGGTGTCTGCATCTCGCGCAAGGGCGGAGCCAACATCGCGGCCAGCTTCACCGTCCGCAAGATCAGCTTTGGCGAGGGCGTGGAGCGCGTGTTCCCGCTGTATTCGACCAACATCGCCACGATCGAGGTCGTTCGTCGCGGCAAGGTCCGTCGCGCCAAGCTGTACTATCTGCGTGACCGTCGCGGCAAATCCGCCCGCATCGTCGAAAAGACCAACTATCGTCCGCTGTCGGACGCGAAAGCCTGAGCAGAGGTCACGCCATGAAAAACGATACTCACCCCGATTATCACACCATCTCGGTCAAGATGACGGATGGCACCACCTACCAGACCCGCTCCACCTGGGGTTCGGAAGGCGAGACGATGTCGCTGGACATCGACCCGACCTCGCACCCGGCCTGGAACGGCGGCTCCTCGCGGTTGATGGATGCCGGTGGTCGCGTGACCAAGTTCAAATCCAAGTATGCCGGCCTGGGCTTCTGATCCCCACCGCATCGGATTCTGCCGACGCCGCCCTCCGGGGCGGCGTTTCTCATTTCGGCCTCAGGTAAAGAACGCCAGAACCGGCCGCCGTCCCCCGGTCGCCAGGAACACCGCCAGCCCCAGGCACAGCGCCATCACCACCAGCGCCTTGAGATCGCCCGTCAGGCCAAAACCGGTGGCGACATGCATGATCAGGACATGCACGAAATAGACGAAGGCCGCCATTCCGGCGATCTGCTTGCCGTCCCACCCGCCGCTGACCCGCTTCGCGGCCAGAAAGATCAGCGGCGTGGCCAGCAGCAGCGACGCCATCATGTCCACGCCCCAGCCCCCCTCCGCGATCCGGTACCAGATCAGGCTCTCGGCCACGACGGCGGCCAGTGCCAGCCCGGCCAGCGGCCAGACCCGCCGCCCCAGGCCCGCGCCCCAGCCATGCGCCATCAGCACGCCCATCGCGAAATAGGGGAACACCGCGAACAAACCGTTGCGGTATTGGTCCAGCTGGATCTGCGCCTGCCCCGACAGAACCAGATATTGCAGGACTAACCCGATCAGCGCCATCGCCGCCGCCGCCCCTGCCAGCACGCGCGGCGCGCGCAGCACGATCACCAGCACCGCCGACAGCAGCAGACCCGGCAGGAACCACAGATGGAAATAGCCGAACACCGCCAGGCGCAGGGCGTGTTCCAGGCTGCCGATCCCCGGCCCGTAGAAGGGCAGATAGACCGCCCCGATACGCCGCAGATAGCGCCAGCCCTGCCCCCGCCGCAGCGCCGCCAGGAAGAAATAGCCCGAGATCAGCGCAAAGACCGGCACCGCCAGCCGATAGACGCCATTGAACAGCGCCTGTTTCACCAGCGCCGGGACCACGTCGGGAAAACCGCCATGCAGCGCCACCACGAACAAAGCCAGCATCAGGCGAAGCGGATCGATGGCGCTGGCGCGCGCGGTCTGGTCGGTCATGGGGGGGGCCTTGTCCTGTCAGCCCCCTCAACGATGCAAAGCGGTTCGCGTTCCGCTCAGGCGGCTTCGGCTCCGGGCGCGACCAGTCCGACAATGTCCATCATGATCGTGTTCAGCTGGAAATCCTTGGGCGTATAGACCCGCGCGACCCCCATCGCCGCCAGCCGCGCCGCGTCATCGTCGGGGATGATGCCGCCGACGATGACCGGGATATGCGACAGGCCGGCCGTCTGCATGCGGCCCATCAGATCCTCGATCAGGGGCATGTGGCTGCCCGACAGGATCGACAGGCCGACCACGTGGACGTCCTGCTCCTGCGCGCGGGCGACGATCTCCTCCGGGGTCAGGCGGATGCCCTCATAGGTGATGTCCATGCCGCAATCGCGGGCGCGGAAGGCGATCTGTTCCGCCCCGTTCGAATGGCCGTCAAGGCCTGGCTTGCCCACCAGGAACTTCAGCCGCCGCCCCAGACGGGCGCTGACGGCATCGACCGCCTCGCGGATCTCCTCCAGGCCTTCGGTGCGGTTCGACTGCGCCTGCGACACGCCGGTCGGACCGCGATATTCGCCATGCACCGCGCGCATCACGCCCGCCCATTCGCCGGTCGTGACCCCCGCCCGCGCCGCCTGGATCGAGGCCGGCATGACATTGCCCCCCGTCCGCGCCGCCTGGCGCAGCGCATCCAGCGCCGCCTCGACCGCACCCGCGTCGCGCGCCGCGCGCCAGGCCTGCAGCCGCCCGACCTGATCGGCCTCGACCGCCGGATCGACGGTCATGATGCCGCCATCACCGGCGGTCAGGGGCGAGGGCTCGGCCTGCTGCCAGCGGTTCACGCCGACCACGATGGTTTCGTTCGTCTCGATCCGGCCAAGGCGGGCGGCGTTCGATTCGACCAGCCGCGCCTTCATATAGTCGATGGCGGCGATCGCGCCGCCCATCTGGTCCAGCAGAGCCAGCTCGTCCCGCGCGCCCTGCTTCAGCACCTCGACCTTGGCCGCGATCACCGGGTTGCCGTCGAACAGGTCGCCATATTCCAGCAGGTCCGTCTCATAGGCCAGGATCTGCTGCATGCGCAGCGACCATTGCTGGTCCCAAGGGCGTGGCAGGCCAAGCGCCTCGTTCCAGGCGGGCAGCTGCACGGCGCGGGCCCGGGCATTCTTGGACAGGGTGACGGCCAGCATCTCCAGCAGGATGCGATAGACGTTGTTCTCGGGCTGCTGCTCGGTCAGGCCCAGGCTGTTGACCTGCACGCCATAGCGGAACCGGCGGTATTTCTCCTCCGTGATCCCGTATCGGTCGCGGGTGATCTCATCCCACAGCTCGGTGAAGGCGCGCATCTTGCACAGCTCGGTCACAAAGCGGATGCCCGCATTCACGAAAAAGCTGATCCGCCCGACCATCTCGGGGAAACTCTCCTCGGGGACCTTGCCCTTGAGGTCGTCCAGCACCGCGATGGCGGTGGCCAGCGCATAGGCCAGCTCCTGTTCCGGCGTCGCGCCCGCCTCCTGCAGGTGATAGCTGCAGACGTTCATCGGGTTCCATTTCGGCAGATGCTGGCGCGTATAGGCCGCGATGTCGGTGATCATCGCCAGCGACGGCGCGGGCGGGCAGATATAGGTGCCACGCGACAGGTATTCCTTGATCAGGTCGTTCTGGACGGTGCCCTGCAGGCGGGACACGTCGGCCCCCTGCTCCTCGGCCACGGCGATATACAGCGACAGCAGCCAAGGCGCGGTCGCGTTGATCGTCATCGAGGTGTTCATCTGCTCCAGCGGGATCTGGTCGAACAGCGCCCGCATGTCGCCCAGATGGCAGACCGGCACGCCGACCTTGCCGACCTCGCCCCGCGCCAGGATGTGGTCGCTGTCATAGCCGGTCTGGGTCGGCAGATCGAAGGCCACCGACAGGCCGGTCTGACCCTTGGCCAGGTTGGTGCGATACAGCGCATTCGACTTCGCCGCTGTCGAATGGCCCGCATAGGTGCGGAACAACCAGGGTTTGCCCTTGTCGGCCACGGCATATCCTCGCAATAATATTTCTGTCTTTATCTTGATACAGACACAAAACTGCGCCGTCAATTCGCCGCAACGCAGCAGATGCTGCAGTGCGTCAGACATTTTATTGCGCTTATAACGTCATTCCTATTGCATTGTTGCTATACCGTTCGTAATTAGGGATCAGCATGGCGCATTGATTCTGCGCTGCAGCACTGGACAGGAGAAGCAGATGGCCCTCGACGCACCGACCCCGATCGCGCCTTACAATGCGCCCGTCAAAGACCTCTATGAGATCGGCGAGATGCCGCCCCTGGGCCATGTGCCCGCACAGATGCACGCCTGGACGATCCGCCGCGAGCGGCAGGGCGAGCCCGATCAGGCGATGCAGCTGGAGGTCGTCGACACCCCCGCCATCGACAGCAACGAGGTGCTGGTCCTGGTGATGGCGGCGGGCGTCAACTATAACGGGATCTGGGCGGGCCTGGGCAAGCCGATCAGCATGTTCGACGTGCACAAGCAGCCCTATCACATCGCCGGTTCCGACGCGTCGGGCATTGTCTGGGCGGTGGGAGACAAGGTCAAACGCTGGAAGGTCGGCGACGAGGTCGTCATCCATTGCAACCAGGACGACGGCGATGACGAGCATTGCAACGGCGGCGACCCGATGTATTCGCCCACGCAGCGCATCTGGGGCTATGAGACGCCCGATGGCAGCTTTGCCCAGTTCACCCGCGTGCAGGCCCAGCAGCTGATGCCCCGTCCGCGCCACCTGACCTGGGAGGAATCGGCCTGCTATACGCTGACGCTGGCCACCGCCTATCGCATGCTGTTCGGCCATGAGCCGCACGAGCTGAAGCCGGGCATGAACGTGCTGGTCTGGGGCGCGTCGGGGGGTCTTGGGTCCTATGCGATCCAGCTGATCAACGCGGCCGGCGGCAACGCCATCGGCGTCATCAGCGAGGAGGACAAGCGCGACTTCGTCATGGGCCTGGGCGCCAAGGGCGTCATCAACCGCAAGGAATTCCGCTGCTGGGGCCAGCTGCCCACGGTGAACACGCCCGAATACAAGGAATGGTTCAGCGAGGCGCGCAAGTTCGGCGCCGCCATCTGGGACATCACCGGCAAGGGCAACAACGTCGACATCGTTTTTGAGCATCCCGGAGAGGCGACCTTTCCGGTCAGCACCCTGGTCTGCAAGAAGGGCGGCATGATCGTCATCTGCGCGGGCACGACCGGCTTCAACTGCACCTTTGACGTCCGTTACCTGTGGATGCACCAGAAGCGCGTGCAGGGATCGCATTTCGCGCATCTGAAGCAGGCCAGCGCCGCCAACAAGCTGATGCTGGAGCGCCGCCTGGACCCCTGCATGTCCGAGGTGTTCCCCTGGGCCGAAATCCCGGCGGCCCACATGAAGATGTTCCGCAACGAGCACAAGCCGGGCAACATGTCGGTTCTGGTCCAGTCGCCGCGTACCGGCCTGCGCACCTTCGAGGACGCGCTGGAGGCCGGCCGCCGCTGACGCAAAGGTCAGGCCGTGCGATCGGCCTGACCCGCCATCCGGCATTGCCAGCGGGCGATGCGCTGGCCGGGATGGGCCTCGGACCAGCGCGCCAGCTGGGCCGGGGCGCCCATCATGCAGGTCATCAGCCCGACCTCCTCGGCATAAAGCAGGCTGCGGTCGCGGCAGCTGGCGGGGTCGGTGGACAGGCAGGCGACAAAGAACAACTCTATCATGGCGAACCTCACGCGGTCTGCCCTCCCTGGCGATGATCATCGCATGACCGCGACCGCGCACCAAACCGCAAGCGCCGCGCGACGGGCTTCGTCCCCGCGCCTGCACGGGGGCCGGGCAGCCCTGATGCCGTGACGGGCAGGGTCAGGCCTTGCGAGCGCCCTGACCGGCATAGCGGCATTTCCATTCGCGGACCTGCTCGGTCGGGTGAGTCGCCATCCATTTGGCCAGCTCGGACTGGCTCTGCAGCATGCAGGTGAACAGGCCGTTCCGCTCCTCGAACAGCAGGCTGTGATCGCTGCAGCGGTCGGGGTCGGCCAGCAGGCAGGTGACGAAGAACAGTTCGATCATCGCGTTTCTCCGGGTCGGTGCCCCCTGACACGGGCGGGGGGCGGAAAAGTTGCGCGGCGCTTTGCCTTGGACGCGAAGGCAGGCTAAGGGACAGGCATGAACAGCCCCGTCCCCGCCCCGACCCTGTCGCCCGACCAGGCCGATGCCTGGGATGCCCTGGCCGAGACCTTCGGTGCCGCGGGCATCGACATCATCGCAGAGGAACTGCATCCGCCCGAGTCGGGAAAAGGTCGCGTCATGGCGGTCATCGGCAAGGCCGGGTCCGGCAAGACGCTGATGCTGTCGATGATCACCAAGGCCCTGCTGGAGGCCGGGGTCGAGCTGATCAGCCCCGATTACGAGGGGCGCCGCCGCAAGGACCGCCGCAGCGTGGCGATTCTGGCGCCCACCAACAAGGCGGCATTCGTGTTGCGGATGCGGGGCGTGCCCGCGACGACGATCCACCGCATCCTGTACACCCCCGTCTATGACCCGCAATACGAGAAGATCGCCGAATGGCTGACCGGCACCGGAGAGCGCCCGGTCATTCCCGAGCTGTCGGACACCGCGCTGGACCGGGCCAAGGCGTTCTATGACCAGCACGCCTCGATCCCCGGGGCGCTGGCCAATGCCGGGCTGCGGGGGTCGGACTTCATCCGCGGCTGGACGCGCCGCGAGGAGGGTCTGGATGTCGGGCTGATCGACGAAGCCTCGATGCTGGACGAAAAGCAGTTCGAGGATCTGCGCGAGATCTTTCCGGTGCTGGTCCTGTTCGGCGATCCGGCGCAGCTGGCCCCGGTGGGGCAGTCCGGGGCGATGGTCTTTGACACGCTGGCGGCGCCGCAGCGCCTGATGCTGAGCCGCATCCACCGCCAGGCCGATGACAGCCCGATCCTGGATCTGGCCCATGCGCTGGCCGACGACCAGCTGGGCTTTGACGATTTCGAGCAGATGATCCGCGACGCCGCCCGCAAGGACGACCGCGTGGTCTGGGCCGAACGGGTGGAGAGCGACCTGATGGCGCGCAGCCCGGTGCTGGTCTGGCGCAACGCCACGCGCATCCGGCTGATCCATGCGTTCCGCACCGCCTTTGGCGCGCCCGGCGACGCGCTGCTGCCCGGAGAGCCGCTGATCTGCGACGGGCTGGAGCTGCCGCTGAAGCACCGCAAGAAGCGGATCGACCTGGAGGCGCGCGGCCTGATCAAGGGCGCGCAGGTCGTCTATCTGGGGCCGGGCCGCAAGCCGGGATTCTCGCGTCTGCACGTGATAGGGGCCGAGGACCCGCGCCTGTCAGCCGCCAGCATCGTCAAGATCGAGATGCCCGGAGAGGAGGAGCCCTTCATCCCCTTCGCGGCGCGCATGGGGGCGGCGTTCCTGCACGGGGCGGCCGTCACGATCCACAAGGCGCAGGGCAGCCAATGGCCCGAGGTGCAGGTCTTTGGCCCCGACATCGCTGCCGCCGCCTGGTCGAACCGGTCCGAGGCCGGGGTGCACTTGTGGAAACGTCTGACCTATGTCGCCATCACCCGCGCGCAGGAGCGTCTGTACTGGGTGACCAAGGCGCGGCTGGCGCGGCCCGCGGGCCCGCTGTCGACCGAGGATCTGGTCGCCCCGGTCGCCCCCCTGGCTCTGGATGTCGAGGAAGAGTGATTGCGTCCCGCGACGCCGGGGGGCTGCCGCCCCCCGGACCCCCCGCTGTCAGCGCGTGCGGTCGGCGGGTGCCTGGCGCTGGATGGACAGGCGCAAGGCCTCGATCAGCGCCTCTCGGGGCAGGCCGGTTTCCTGCGACAGGCGCATGACGCCGAAATGGACGCGGGCGAGTTCCTGATAATAGCGGGCAAAGGTATAGTTGATCGACGCGCCCACCACCGCGCCGAAGACGGGCGCGGCCTGCGCGGCCATCTTCTGGCCCAAGGACACCGACAGGCGGGGCGCGACCTTGCTGACCAGGCCCTGCACCGTCTGGCCGGTCACCGACAGGCGCGCGGCCAGCAGGCCCAGATCGGTGCTGTCATCCTCGGCCATGGGACCGGCGGCGGCAAAGATGCGCAGGCATTCCATCTGCACCTCCTCGCTGTCGGGGTCGAGGCCGTGTTCAGTCGCGATGTCCAGCATCGCACGCAGCAGCAGGGTGACGGTAAAGGGCAGCTCGACCAAGGCGCCCGCGAAACCGCCCACACCCCCCGCGGCACCCGTCACGGTCGAGGCCATGCGGTTGAACCAGTCGCCCCTGTCCCGCACCACCTTGCGCGACCGGCTGGCCGCGCCGAAGGCCCGCGTCAGCGCCGCGCGGGTCACCGAATCCAGCCGCGAGCGGACAAAGCCCGGAAGGCGTTCGACCAGCCCTTCGGCGGTGTTGCCGATGCGGGTCAGGATCTGCATCCCCAAGCCCCCCGCATCCAGATAGCGGCGGGCCAGGCGGTCGATCTGGGCATGCACGCCGGGGTCAGTGATCGGGGGCAGTACCAGGTCTTTGCGGTCGGTCATGGGCGGGATCTTTCGGATGGGCGACCTGGGTGCAGGCCGTGCTGTCCGGCGCGGGCGGATCGGAGGGCTGCGGCACCGGGGCGCGCTGGACCGGTCCTGACACCCCAACCCACGCGCCCGGCCTAAGTTCCAGACCCAGCACCCGATCCGGGTTGGTCGGCGGCGGCATCAGCACATCGTCCAGCCGCGTAAAGCCGAACCGGCTGTAATAGGGCGCGTCGCCCACCAGCAGCACCCGGTCATGGCCGGTGGCCCGCGCCCGCGTCAGGCTGTCGCGCATCAGCAGGCCGCCCAAGCCCTCGCCCTGGGCGGTGGGATGCACCGCGATGGGCCCCAGCAGCAGCACCGGGTGGTCGCCGACCAAGGCCGGCCAGAACCGGATCGCGGCCATCAGCGTGCCGCCCGCATCGCGCAGCAGCAGGCACAGATCGGCCACGCGCGGCACCCCGTCGCGCAGGCGATAGGAGGACAGCGCGGTGCGACCCGGCGCAAAGCACAGATCGTAAAGACCCTCGACCTCGGATTCGTCGGCGGGGGTTTCGGGGCAGATCTCGTACATCGCGCCTCCTTGATGTCGGGCGGGCCTTTAGCATGGGTCGGGGCCGTGCGAAACATTGCACCGCGCGAAAATACGGGGCAGGTTGGCGCCCGAACGCCATGAGGAGGCCGCCCATGTTCTATCGCCCCGAAGCCGGCCACGGCCTGCCGCACAATCCCTTCAACGCGATCGTGGCCCCGCGTCCCATCGGCTGGATCTCGACCCGCGGATCAAAAGGCGACAATCTGGCGCCGTATTCCTTCTTCAACGCGGTGGCCTATGTGCCGCCGCAGGTGATGTTCGCCTCGACCGGCGCCAAGGGCGACCGCCCCGGCACCAAGGACAGCGTGGCCCAGATCATCGAGACGGGGGTCTTCTGCGTCAACATTGCCACCGGCGATCTGCGCGATGCGGTCAACGCGACATCGGCGCCACTGCCCGCCGGGACCAGCGAATTCGACGCCGCCGGGATCGAGGTCGCCGATTGCACCACCGTCGACTGTCCCCGCGTGGCAGGTGCCGCGGCCGCGCTGGAATGCCGGATGACCCAGATCGTGCCGCTGGCGGGACAGGCGAATTTCGCCGTCTTCGGCGTGGTGACGGGCGTTCATCTGCGCGACGACTGCGTGGTCGATGGGCGGTTCGATCCGCGCGCGGCGGGCGGCTGGATTGCGCGTCTGGGGTACAAGGATTATGCCGCCGTGACCGACCTGTTCGAAATGGACCGCCCTGAATGAGCCGCACCGTCAAGGACTATGTCCGCTCCATCCACGATTTCCCGCATGAGGGGATCATCTTTCGCGACGTGACCACGCTGTTCGCAGATGCGCGCGGCTTCCGCATGGCGGTGGACCAGATCCTGCATGCCTATGCCGGCACGCGCATCGACAAGGTCGTGGGCCTGGAGGCGCGCGGCTTCATCCTGGGCGGCGCAGTGGCGCATCAGCTGTCCACCGGCTTTGTCCCGATCCGCAAAAAGGGCAAGCTGCCCGGCACTGTCATCAGCGAGGCTTACCTGCTGGAATATGGCGAAGCGATCATGGAGATCCATGACGACGCCCTGCGCCCCGGCGAAAAGGTCCTGATCGTGGATGACCTGCTGGCCACCGGTGGCACGGCGGCGGCGGCGATCACGCTGTGCCGCAGGCTGGGGGCCGAGGTCATCGGATGCGCCTTCGTGATCGACCTGCCCGAACTGGGCGGACGCAAGGTGCTGGAGGGCATGGACATGCCCGTCCACGCGCTGTGCGATTTTGAAGGCGCCTAGGCCAGCACCGCGCCGGGGTTCATGATGCCAAGGGGGTCCAGCGCCCCCTTGATCGCCCGCATCGCGGCCAGCCGCGCCGGATCGCCCCATCGCGCCAGATCGGCGGCCTTCAGTCGCCCGACCCCGTGTTCCGCCGAAAACGACCCACCCCGCGCCACGACCATCTCGTGGATGCCACGCGACAGGTCGCGGCGGACGGTTTCGTAATCGTCGCGGGTCAGGCCCTCTGCCGGGAACAGATTATAGTGCAGGTTGCCGTCACCCAGATGGCCAAAGCAGTTGACGCGCATGTCCCCCTGCCCCGCCAGCCACGCGCCCGCATCGTCGATGAACCGCGACACCTGCGACAAGGGCAGGCTGATGTCATGGCTGGCGATGGCGCCGACATGGCGGTTGGCCAGCGGAATATGCTCGCGTAGCGCCCACAGGTCGGCACCCTGCTGACCCGATTGCGCGATCACACCGTCATGGACCAGACCTGCCTCGGCGCCCGCGGTGAACAGGCCTTCCAACGCCCCATCCGCCGACAGGCCCGCGGGCAACCCGACCTCGATCAGCACCAGCCAATCGGGGCGCGCCTCGAAGGGCTGGCGCATGTCGGGGAAGGCCGCGTCCAGGAAATGCAGGCTTTGGCCTGAGATCAGCTCGAACGCGGTCACGCCGCCCGCCATGCGCGCCTGCGCCAGCGACAGCAGCGACAGGGCGGCGGCCGGGCTGTCCACGACCAGCATCGCGACGCCGGTTTCCGCAGGCACCGGGGCCAAGACAAGCGACGCGGCGGTGATGATCCCCAACGTCCCCTCGGCCCCGATCAGCAGGTCGCGCAGGTCGTATCCGGTATTGTCCTTCCGCAGGCGTTTCAGGTCATGCATGACCGACCCGTCAGGCAGCACGGCCTCGATCCCCAGGCACAGGGCGCGGGCATTGCCGTAGCGCAGCACGTTCACGCCCCCCGCATTCGTGGACAGCACGCCGCCGATCTGGGCCGAACCCTGCGAGGCCAGCGACAGCGGAAACTGTCGCCCGACGCCCGCCGCCGCCTGCCGCCCCGCCTGCAGGGTGACGCCCGATTCGGCGATCATCACGCCCTCTTCGGGAAAGATGTCGCGGATGGCGCTCATCCGCTCCAGCGACAGGATCAGCGGCGCGGCGCCGTCGGTCATCACCTGTCCGCCCACCAGCCCGGTCCCACCGCCGCGCGGCACCACGGCCACACGGGCCGCCGCGCAGGCGCGGATGATGGCCGCGCATTCCTCAGTATCGCGAGGGGCCGCGACCAGCCCCGCCCGACCGTGATAGCGACCGCGCGGTTCCTCGGTGTAATGGGGCGCGGGGTCGCGCAGCACGCCGGCAGGCAGCATCGCGGCCAGGCGGTCATCGGCGGGGGTCAGCATCAGCGCACCTCGGTCTTGCCGCGCCGGTCGCTGCGCAGGTTGGCATACAGCACATGGTTGCGCCAGCGACCGTCGATCTGCAGATAGCTTTGGGCGACGCCCTCATACTTGAAGCCCGACCGCTCCAGCACGCCCCGCGATGCGGCGTTCTCTGGCAGACAAGCGGCCTCGACGCGGCTCAGATCCAGCGCGGTGAAGGCGTGATGCACCAGCACGCCGATCGCCTCGCGCATATAGCCCTTGCGGGCATGGGGCTGGCCGATCCAATAGCCGATCGTGCCCGATTGCGCAGGGCCGCGGCGGATGTTGTCCAGCGTGATCGCGCCCAGCAGCGTGCCGTCGCGATGCGCCAGGAACAGCGGAAAGGCGGTGCCCGCCTTAGCCGAGCGCGCGGCCCAATAGACCCGGTTGGTAAAGCTTTTGCGTGACAGGTGGTCGGGCGACCAGACAGGCTCCCACGGGGTCAGAAAGGCGCGGCTGTCCGAACGCAGCGCCGTCCAGGCGTTGAAATCGGAATGCAGGGGCAGGCGCAGCACGATCCGTTCGGCATCCAGCCGGAAAGGACGGCGCCGCGCCAGGATCACGCAGCCAGCCTTTCGGACAGCGCCTGCAGCGTCGGCGCACCCTCGACCGGGCCATAGAGGGCCAGCGCGGGGCGCGCGGTCGCCAGCAGCCGCTCGGCATGGGTGCGCACATCGGCGGCGGTGACGGCGGCGATGCGTTCCGCGACCTCGGCCGCGTCGGGCACACGGCCCCAGATCGCTAAGCTCCGCGCCATGCGTTCGGCCTGACCTGATGGGCTTTCCAGACCCATCAGCAGGCCCGCGCGCAGCTGGGCCTTGGCGCGGGCGATCTCGGCCTCGGACATGTCCTCGGTGGCGCGCTTGATCTCGTCGATGGTCAGGGTCGCCAGATCGCCCAGATCCTCGGCCCCGGTGCCGGCATAGATGGTCAGCATACCGGTATCGTCATGAAAGCCCGATTGCGCAAAGATCGTATAGCACAAGCCCCGTTCCTCGCGGATCTTCTGGAACAGCCGCGACGACATCCCCCCGCCAAGCGCCGACGAAAAGATCTGGGCGGCGTAAAAGTCGGGCGCCAGATAGCCCGGCCCCTCCAGCGCCAGCGCGAAATGCGCCTGCTCCAGCGGCTTGACGGTCCGCGTCTCAAGGCCCTGCCAGCGGGCGCCTTCGCGGACGCCCTGCGGACGGGGCGCGATATGGCCCAACACCTTTTCGGCCAGCCGCACGATGCGGTCGTGATCGACCGATCCGGCAGCGGCCACGACCATTTGGCCGGGGCCGTAATTCTCGGTCACGAAACCGGCCAAATCGGCACGGCCAAAGCTGCTGACGCGCTCGGCCGGGCCCAGGATCGTGCGCCCGATGGGCTGGTCCGGATAGGCAGCCTCTTGCAGCCAGTCGAAGATGATGTCGTCGGGCGTGTCCATCGCCTGACCGATCTCTTGCAGGATCACGCCACGCTCGACCTCGATCTCACGGTCGTCAAAGACCGGGTTCAGGACAATGTCGCTGATCACGTCAAAGGCCAGATCGACGTCATCCTCCAGCACGCGGACATAATAGGCCGTCGCGTCGCGCGAAGTATAGGCGTTGATATAGCCGCCCACATCCTCGATCGCTTCGGCGATCTGCAGCGCGCTGCGGGTCGCGGTGCCCTTGAAGGCCATATGCTCCAGGAAATGGGCGATGCCGTTCTGGTCGGCACGCTCGTTCCGGCCGCCCGCGCTGACCCAGATGCCTAGGGCCGCCGAATGCAGGCCGGGCATCTGCCGGGTCACGATACGCAGCCCGTTGGGCAGGGTCGTCAGGCGCGGTGTGGGGTCTTGGCTCACGCGGTCCTCCGTTCAAGGATCAGGGACTTAAGCGCGTCCACGTCGTTTTCAACCCGCGTCAGACGCTCGGGCAGGTCGAACAGGTCAGCCATGTGCGGCGGCAGGCCGGGACGCACCCCGATGGCGCGTTCCACGGCGTCGGGGAATTTGGCCGGATGCGCGGTGGCCAGGGTGACCATCGGCACGCCCGGTTCGATATGGCGCTGTGCGACGGCAACGCCCACGGCGCTGTGCGGACACAGGATCTCTCCGGTGCGGGCGCGGGTGTCGCGGATCGTGTCCAGCGTCTCCTGTTCGTCCACGCGGCCCGAGACGTATTGCTCGCGCAGCGCCTCCAGCGCGCCTTGGCTGATGCTGAAGCCGCCCTGTTTCAGCTCCTCCATCAGCTGGCGGATCGCGTTCGCGTCCTGACCATAGGCCAGATACAGCGCGCGTTCGAAGTTCGAGCTGACCTGGATGTCCATCGACGGGCTGATGGTCGGCTCGACCTCGCCCAAACGATGCTCACCTGTGGTCAGGGCGCGGTGCAGGATGTCGTTCTGGTTGGTCGCCACGATCAGGCGGCGGATCGGCAGGCCCATCTGACGCGCGATGGACCCCGCGAAGATGTCGCCAAAATTGCCGGTCGGCACGCAGAAATCGGTGGGCCGCATGCCAAGCGACGCGCAGGCGGTGAAGTAATAGACGATCTGCGCCACGACCCGCGCCCAGTTGATGCTGTTCACGCCCGCCAGCCCCACATGGTCGCGGAAGGCATGGTCGTTGAACAGATCCTTGAGCCGCGCCTGGCAATCGTCGAAATGGCCGGTCACGGCCAGCGCATGGACATTGGCGGCGGGGGGCGTGGTCATCTGGCGACGCTGCACCTCGGACACGCGGCCATGGGGATACATGATCATCACATCGACATTGTCGATGCCGCGGAACGCCTCGATCGCCGCGGACCCGGTATCGCCCGAGGTCGCGCCCACGATGGTCACGCGCTGCCCTGACCGCGTCAGCGCGATCTGGAACAGCTGCGCGATCAGCTGCATCGCGAAATCCTTGAAGGCCAGCGTGGGGCCGTGGAACAGCTCCAGCAGGTGGTGACCGGGGGCCAGCTGCACCAGCGGCGCGCGGGCGTCATGGGCAATGCGCGCATAGGCGCGGTCGATGGCGCCGCGCAGTTCGTCGTCCGTAAAGCTGTCGCCGGTGAAGGGACGGATGACGCGGAACGCGACCTCCTCATAGGGCAGGCCGTCCAGCTGGTCCAACCCCTCGAATGTGGGGATCGTCTCGGGCAGGTACAGCCCGCCGTCGCGCGCCAGCCCCGACAGCATGGCCTGTTCGAAATTCAGCACCGGGGCCTGGCCCCGCGTCGAGAGGTAACGCATCGGAAATCCTTCAGTAGCTGCGCTGCCTGATACGCCAGATCAGCGCCAGTGTCATCACCGCCCAGGTGGCCGCGATCAGGAACCACTGCACCGCATAGGACAGGTGGTTGTTGGGGATTCCCTCGATCGCGACGGGCATCGGGCGGGCGCCCTGATTGTCGCCCTGGATGGCGCTGGCCACGACCAGAACCGGCAGCGTGTCCAGCGACGCGGCCATCGCGTCAACGTCGCGGGCGAACCAGATGTTCTCATCCAGGTTCGGCGCCGGGGTCGAGCTGCTGGCGTCCTGGGGCCAGTGCAGGTTGCCGGTCACGTCAAGGCGCACGGGCGGACGCTCCAGCCGCCGGGCCTCCTGCGGGACGAAACCGCGATCCACCATGATCGCGCGCCCGTCATCGGTCACGAAACGCGACACGATCTGATAGCCGGCACCCTGTTCGCGGGTGTGGGACAGCACGTCGATCTCGGCGCCGGTGGTGGTGCCGCTGACGGTCACGGGCAGGTATTTCATCGACGGATCGATCGCATCCGGCAGGGGCACCGGGTCGGCCTGGATGCCGGCGGTGATCTGGTCCAGCATCCCCTCCTTCCAGTCGGCGCGGGCCAGCTGCCACAGGCCCAGCTGGATCAGGACGGCGCAGCCGACGATGCCGAGGATCAGGGGAAACAGATAGCGGCGCATGGGGCGCTCCGGGGGCAAGGGTCATGGGCGGGGGCAACGAAAAACGCGCGGGGAAGACCCCCGCGCGCCTGTCGATCTCAGGGTCGGGGGTCAGCTGCCCCAGACATAGATCACGGCGAACAGCACCAGCCAGATCACGTCGACAAAGTGCCAGTACCAGGCGGCGGCCTCAAAGCCCAGATGCTGGTCCTTGGTCATCTGGCCGCGCTGCAGGCGCAGCAGGCACACGGCCAGGAAGATCGTGCCGATGATGACATGCAACCCGTGGAAGCCGGTGGCGATGTAGAATGCCGCCGCATAGGCCGTGTCGGACAGGCCAAAGGCCGCGTGGCTGTATTCATAGGCCTGCATCCCGGTGAAGATGATGCCCAAAGCCACGGCGACGGCCAGACCGTTGATCGCGACCTTGCGGTCGCCCTCATGCACCCAGGCATGGTGCGCCCAGGTGACAGCCACGCCCGACAGCAGCAGGATCAGCGTGTTGATGAAGGGCAGGTGCCAGGGGTCGAAGGTCTCGATCCCGGCGGGGGGCCAGACGCCGTCGACCAGCGGGCTGTTCTCGCTCATGGGATACATGGCGTGCTTGATGAAGTTCCAGAACAGCGACGCGAACAGCATCGCCTCGGACATCACGAACAGGATAAAGCCGTATTGCAGGCCAAGGCGCACGACCGGGGTGTGGTCACCCGATTCGGCCTCGCGGACCATGTCGGCCCACCAGGCAAAGGCGACATAGCAGGTCGCGACCAGGCCGATGGCGAACATCCACGGCCCGGTGATGGCGACGCCCATCACCGTGACCTCGCCGGTCATCCAGGCGGTGGCGCCGAACAGCATGACGAAGACCGCAACACCGGTCAGGAACGGCCAGACCGAGGCCGGAAGAATGTGATAGTCGTGGTTCTTTGCATGCGCCATGGCGGATCCCCGTCGGCTCCCTCGTATTCGTCTTAGTTGATGGTGTCGGACGCGCCGGTGTCAAGCGCGGCACTGCGCGGTTCGGTCCGATGGAAGGTGTAGGACAGCGTGATGTCACGCACATGACCGGCATCGCGGTCGTCCACAAGCTCGGGATCGACATAGAAGCTGACGGGCATCTCGATGCTCTCGCCGGGCTGCAGGGTCTGCTCGGTAAAGCAGAAGCACTCGACCTTGATGAAATAATATCCGGTCACCTCGGGGGCGACGTTGTAGCTGGCCGTGCCGGTCAGCGGCACATCGGAGGTGTTCACCGCCTCGTAGAAGGCCAGGCCGCTCTCTCCGATCTTCAGGTCCATGCGGGTCTGCATCGGGCGGAAGGTCCAGCCCAGATTGGCGTCCACATTGGCGTCGAAGCGCACGCGCACGACCTCGTCCAGGATGGTGTCGGAGGCGCTCTCGGCGGTCTGCGTGGTGCCGCCGAAACCGGTGACGCGGCAGAACCAGTCATAGAACGGCACCGCCGCCCAGGACAGCGCGCCCATGGTGACGACGACGCCCAGCAGCATGGCGACCGTACGGCCTTCGGGGCTGAGACGTTTCATTGCTGAACCTCCTGGACTGGCGCGACCGGCTCCACGATGGGCGTCATCGACACGCGCGGTTGGTGATCATAAGCCTCCAGCAGGCCACCCTGCTGGACCTTGACGACGGTCAGCGCAAAGACCAGCGCGACAAAGCCGATCAGGACGACGCCCAGACCGACATTGCGCGATTTACGGCGACCATGGATCTCGTGTTCTGTTCTCAGCGCCATGTTACCAGCCTCCGATCCAGCTTTGCACCAGCAGTGCCAGGAAATGCAGGAACAGGTAATACAGCGACAGCTTGAACACCCGTTTCTCGACCGCGTAGCCATCGGCGATGGCGGTCTCCTCGGCGCGGCGCAGGATCTGCCAGCCGCCGCGGATGAAGGCCGCGTTCAGCACCACGGCCACCGCCATGTACAGCGGGCCGCCGACCGAGGTCAGGCCCAGCCACAGCGCAAAGGGCGCCAGAACCAGCGTATAGGCAAAGATGTGTCGCCGCGCGACCTGGCGACCATGGGTCACGGTCAGCATCGGCACGCCGGCCTTGTGATAGTCCTCCTTCATGAACAGCGCCAGCGCCCAGAAATGGGGCGGCGTCCAGAAGAAGACCAACGCGAACATCAACACCGATTCGATGCTGATCCCGCCGGTGGCGCAGGCCCATCCGATCATCGGGGGGAACGCACCTGCGGCACCGCCGATGACGATGTTCTGCGGCGTCCACCGTTTCAGCCAGACGGTATAGACGACGGCGTAGAAGAAGATGGTAAAGGCCAGGAACGCGGCCGCGAACCAGTTGGCGACCAGCCCCAGCATCATCACCGAAATGACCGACAGCACCAGCCCCAGGCCCAGGGCCGCACCGCCATCCACGCGCCCCGAGGGGATCGGACGGGTCTGGGTGCGGTTCATGATCGCGTCGATGTCGCGGTCGTACCACATGTTCAGCGCGCCCGAGGCGCCGCCGCCCAAAGCGATGAACAGGACCGAGCAGAAGGCGATGAAGGGATGCACGTCGACGGGGGCCACGAACAGGCCGACAAAGGCCGTGAACACGACCAGCGACATGACGCGGGGCTTCAGCAGGGCGACGAAATCGCCGAACTCTGCCTCGGGGGTGGCCTCGTATGCGTTGATATCGGTCATCGCGCCTGCATTCTGTTTCCTTGGCCGCGCCGGCAGGATGCCGCCGCGACCTGGGTTCTAGGTCGGATCACTCGGCGCGGGCCAGGTCGATCCGGGCGTCGCTGTCCAGGCTGGCGGTGGCGGCGGGCTCGTCGCCCAGGGTGCCGCCCTGCTCGGCCACCCAGGCCGCATAGACCTCGGGGCTGACGGCCTTGACCACGATGGGCATATAGGCGTGGCTGATGCCGCACAGCTCGCTGCACTGGCCGAAATAGGTGCCCTCACGCTCGACGTTGAACCAGGCCTGGGCGATGCGGCCGGGGACCGCGTCCTGCTTCACGGCAAAGGCCGGGATGGTCCAGGAATGGATCACGTCGCTGGCCGTCACCTGCAGCAGCACGGTCTGGCCCACGGGCACGACAACGGCGGTGTCGGTCGCCAGCAAGTATTCGTCGGGGGCATAGCCGTAATCGGCCAGTTCATCCTCGGCCAGCATCAGCGAATCGAAGGCGATGCCGTTTTCGGGATATTCATAGGACCAGTACCACTGGTGGCCGGTGACCTTGACCACGACGTCGGGATTTTCCGGCATTTCCTGGCTGCGGAACAGGATCGGCAGCGAGAACGCCCCGATGGCCACCAGGATCAGCACGGGAACCAGCGTCCAGCCGATCTCCAGCGGGGTGTTATGGGTGAATTTCGCGGGAACCGGGTTCGCCCGGCTGTTGAATCGGAAGATCACGATCAGCAGCAGCACGCAGACGAACACCGTCACCGCCGCGATGATGATCAGCACGAAATAGTCCAGCCATTGCTGGTCGCGCGCCAGTTCCGTCGCAGCCGGCTGAAAGCCCATGCCCGCCGCGACCGGCTTTCCGATCGTGGGCAGATCACCCAGCACACCCTGCGCCGCAGCCGTCCCGGCCAGCATGCCCGCGGATGCGAACCCCGTCGCTGCCGCGAATGCACGGCCCATCATCGCTTTTGCCATCATTCCATCCCGTTGCAGTGGCCCGGCCTCAATGGCCGCAGGGGCGGCCGGGAGGCTGCCCCTTTTCCTTTCACAGTGACCGTTCTATGACCATATCTCGCCCCTCCGGGCAAGTCATACCTACAGTATTTCCGGTCCCGAGGGGAACGCGACCCCCTGCCGCGCCCGACACGCCGCCGCCCCGAACCCGTTCCGAACCCGCCAGGAGACCCGCATGACCCGACCGTCCTTCGATCCCTTCTCGACCGACCTGGACCGCGACCGCGCGCTGCGGGTCCTGCGCGACGCCGTGGCGGGGGCCGATGACGGAGAGCTGTTCCTGGAACGCAGCCAATCGGAATCGCTGGTCTTCGACGACGGGCGGCTGCGCAATTCCAGCTTCATGGCGGGGCGCGGCTTTGGCCTGCGCGCGGTCCTGGGAGAGGTCACCGGATACGCCCATTCGACCGAGATAACAGAGGCATCCCTGCGCCGCGCGGCGGAAACCGCCCGTCTGGCCGTGGGCCGTGGCGGCGGGACGGCGGCGCTGGCCTCGCCGATGCGGCCGGTCTCGCTCTATCCGGCGATCGACCCGGCCGAGGGCATTCCCGTCGCCCGCCGCATCGCCCTGCTGCGAGAGATCGACGCCTTTGCCCGCGCGCTGGACCCGCGTGTCGTTCAGGTCACGGTCTCGATGGGCAGCAGCCTGCAGGAGGTCGCCATCCTGCGCCCCGAAGGCGGGCTGGCCACCGACATCCGCCCCATGGCGCGTCTGAATGTCGCGGTCATCGTCGAGAACAACGACCGCCGCGAAAGCGGCAGCGCGGGCGGCGGCGGGCGGCACGGGCTGGACCAGCTGATGGCCCCCGACCATTGGCAGGGCCTGGTCCACGAGGCGCTGCGCATCGCGCTGGTCAACCTGCGATCGGTCCCCGCGCCTGCGGGGGTGATGGACGTGGTGCTGGGGCCAGGCTGGCCGGGCATCCTGCTGCACGAGGCCGTGGGCCACGGGCTGGAGGGTGACTTCAACCGCAAAAAGGCCTCGGCCTTTGCCGGGCTGATGGGCCAGCGCGTCGCCGCCCCCGGCGTGACCGTCATCGACGACGGCACCATCGAGGGCCGCCGCGGCAGCATCAACATCGACGACGAGGGCACGCCCCCCGCCCGCAACGTGCTGATCGAGGACGGCATCCTGACCGGCTATATGCAGGACCGCCAGAACGCGCGCCTGATGGGCGTGGACCCCACCGGCAACGGCCGACGCGAAAGTTTCGCCCATGTGCCCATGCCCCGCATGACCAATACCTACATGCCGGGCGGCGACGCCGACCCCGCCGCGATCCTGGCCGACCTCAGGGACGGCATCTATGCGGTGGGCTTTGGCGGCGGCCAGGTCGACATCACCAATGGCAAGTTCGTGTTCAGCTGCACCGAGGCGTATCGCGTCAAGAACGGCGTCGTGGGCGACCCGATTCGCGGCGCCACGCTGATCGGCGACGGCGCGACCGCCCTGCAGCAGGTCCGCGCCATCGGAAACGACATGGCGCTGGACCCCGGCATCGGCAATTGCGGCAAGCAGGGCCAATGGGTTCCGGTGGGCGTGGGCCAGCCCACACTGATGATCGGCGGGCTGACGGTCGGCGGATCGGCTGCCTGAGGGCGCCCGGATCGCCGACGCTAACCGATTGTTAACCACCCCCGGGCTATCTGTTGGGACAGACCTGACGGAGGTGACCCATGACGATCGGACTTGCGCCTGCCCGTTTCGGGCTGCCCTCTGTCGATGACGACCTGACGATGCTGCGGCTGATCCGGTCGCGCCGGGTGGGGCCTGCGACCTTTCACCGGCTGATCGCCGAACATGGCAGCGCCCGCGCCGCGCTGGAGGCCCTGCCCCACATCGCCGCCAGGTCCGGCATCGCCGATTATCAATGCTGTCCCGAAGGCGTGGCCGCCGCGGAACTGGCCGCCGGCAGGCGGGCCGGGGCGCGGCTGGTGCGCCATGACAGCGCCGCCTATCCCGAAGCGCTGCGCCAGATCGACGGCGCACCTGCCGTGCTATGGGTGCGCGGCGATCCGGCCTGGCTGTCGCGCGACACCATCGCGGTGATCGGAGCGCGCAACGCCTCGTCCCTGGGGCTGCGGATGGCGCGGGGGATGGCCGCGGGCCTGGCCGAGGCGGGCTATGTCGTGGCCGCGGGCCTGGCGCGGGGCGTGGATACCGCCGCCCATGACGCCGCGCTGGACACCGGCACCATCGCCGTGTTGGCGGGCGGGGTTGATGTCATCTACCCGGCCGAAAATGCGGCCCTGGCCGCCCGGATCGCGGAAACCGGCGCGCTGATTTCGGAACAGCCCCCAGGGACAGAGCCCGCGGCCCGGCACTTTCCGACCCGCAACCGGATCGTATCAGGCCTGTCGCAGGCGGTCGTGGTGATCGAGGCCGCGCAGCGGTCCGGCACGCTGATCACCGCCCGCAACGCGCTGGACCAGGGCCGCGAGGTGATGGCCGTGCCCGGACATCCGATGGATGCGCGTGCCGCCGGATGCAACGCGCTGATCCGCGACGGCGCCACCCTGGTGCGCAGCGCCGCCGACGTCGCCGATGCGCTGGCCCTGACGCGGCCCCTGGCCCCCACCATGCCGCTGGCCCCGCCTCCGGAGGTCACAGCATCCGCGTGCGCGGCGCCTGAGCCGGTTCGTCCCGCGCGCGATTCAGGTGGCCCGATCCACCTGGAGACCCGCATCCTGTCGCGGCTTGGCCCCTCCCCGACCGAGGAGAACGACCTGATCCGCGATCTGGGCGTGCCCGCGGCCACGGCCAACGCGGTGATCCTGTCACTGGAACTGCAGGGCCGCGTCACCCGGCTGGCGGGAGGCCGTCTGGCGCTGTCGTGACACCCATCCCGCGGTGTTGTGCTGTCACCCCCCGTTGACACTGCCCCGCCCGGCACCCATCTTGCCGCCCCATTGCAGTTGTCCGAGGTGATCATGCCCGTCGTCGTCGTCGAATCCCCGGCCAAGGCCAAGACCATCGAGAAATACCTGGGGTCCGACTATCGGGTTCTGGCCAGTTTCGGCCATGTCCGCGACCTGCCGCCCAAGGATGGCAGCGTTGATACCGACAACGATTTCGACATGAAATGGGAGGTGGCGGCCGACAGCCGCAAGCACCTCAAGGCGATCAAGGATGCGCTGAAGGACGACCAGACGCTGATCCTGGCCACCGACCCCGACCGCGAGGGCGAGGCGATCAGCTGGCACCTGCTGGAGGCGCTGGCCCCGGCGCTTAAGAAAGGCGCCGAGGTCAGCCGCGTGACCTTCAACGCGATCACCAAGACCGCCGTGACCGAGGCGATGGGCCGCCCCCGCCAGATCGACCAGCCGCTGGTCGACGCCTATCTGGCGCGGCGCGCGCTGGATTATCTGGTGGGGTTCAAGCTGTCGCCGGTGCTGTGGCGCAAGCTGCCCGGCGCGAAATCGGCGGGCCGCGTGCAATCGGTCTGCCTGCGCCTGATCGTCGACCGCGAGATGGAGATCGAGGCGTTCCGCGCCCGCGAATACTGGTCCGTTCATGCCCGCTTGGCCACGCCCGGCGGCGAGGAATACGACGCCGCCCTGGTGTCGCTGGCAGGCAAAAAGCTGGACCGGTTCGACTTGGCCACCGCCGATCAGGCCGCCATGGCGCTGAGCGCGGTCACCAGCCGTGACCTCAAGGTGACCTCGGTCGCGGCCAAGCCCGCCAGCCGCAACCCTTGGCCGCCCTTCATGACCTCGACCCTGCAGCAGGAGGCCAGCCGCAAGATGGGCATGGGCGCCAAGGCCTGCATGTCGGCGGCGCAGCGCCTGTATGAGGCCGGGCTGATCACCTATATGCGGACCGACGGTATCGACATGGCCCCCGAGGCCGTGATGGCCGCCCGCGACGCGATCAAGGCCAAGTTCGGCGAGAAATACCTGCCGAAATCGCCGCGCATGTACAAGAACAAGGCCAAGAACGCCCAGGAAGCGCATGAATGCATCCGCCCCACGGACATGATGGTGTCGCCCGACAAGGCGCGACTGACCGCCGATGACCAGCGCAAGCTGTATGACCTGATCTGGAAGCGCACGATCGCCAGCCAGATGGAGGCCGCCCGGATGGAGCGCACCACGGTCGAAATCGCCAGCCCCGACGATCAGGTCGGTCTGCGCGCCACCGGTCAGGTGATGCTGTTCGACGGCTTCCTGCGCGTCTATGACCAGGGTCGCGATGACGACGACGGCGAGGACAGCGCCCGCCTGCCCGCGATCACCCAAGGAGAGGTCGCGCGTTTGGTTGCCAACGCCTTTGACGACGATCTGGTCAAGGCCCGCGAAAAGGGCGGCGACCCCGCGCCCGCCCCTGCCGGACAGCGCAGCGCACCCGGCCTGCTGACGAATGACAGCGCGCAGGCCGCCGCGCGCCAGCATTTCACGCAGCCGCCCCCCCGCTATACCGAGGCCACGCTGGTCAAGCGGATGGAGGAGCTGGGCATCGGCCGCCCGTCGACCTATGCCAGCATCGTCACCACGATCCAGGACCGCGAATATGTCCGCAAGGACAAGAACCGTCTGATCGCCGAGGACAAGGGCAGGCTGGTCACGATCTTTCTGCTGAAATATTTTCCGCGCTATGTCAGCTATGACTTCACCGCCGATCTGGAAAACGAACTGGACGAGATCAGCGCCGGCGACCGGTTGTGGCGCGAGGTTCTGACCCGCTTCTGGAAGGATTTCTCCAAAGCGCTGGAGGGCACCTCCGAGCTGCGCATCACCGAGGTGCTGGAGGCCATCGACGACGCGCTGGCCCCGCATCTGTATCCGCCGCGCGCGGATGGCGGCGATCCGCGCGAATGCCCCGTCTGCGGGGCCGGGCGGCTGAACCTGAAGACCGCGCGGTCGGGCGGGGCCTTCATCGGCTGCACCAACTATCCCGAATGCCGCTATACGCGCCCGCTGTCCTCGCCCGACGGAGAGGCGCCGGTCGGCGACCGCGTGCTGGGCGAGGATGCGGGCGATCAGATCAGCCTCAAGACCGGGCGGTTCGGCCCCTATGTCCAGCGCGGCGAGGCGACCGAGGAGGTCCCGAAACCGCCCCGCGCCTCGATCCCCAAGGGTTGGGACGCCACCACGCTGGAGCTGGACCGCGCCCTGCAGCTGCTGTCCCTGCCCCGCCCCGTCGGCCCGCACCCCGAGGATGGCGCCCTGATCGAGGCCAGCATCGGCCGGTTCGGCCCCTATGTGAAGCACGGCTCGAAATACGCCAACCTGCCGGATGTGGACGAAGTGTTCACCATCGGCATGAACCGCGCGGTCGAGGTGCTGGCCGCCAAGCAGGTCCGCGGGGGCCGCGGTGCCGCAGCCGCCCCCCTGCGCGAGTTGGGAGAGCATCCCGACGGCGGCCCGATCCAGATCATGGACGGCAAGTACGGCCCCTATGTGAAATGGGCCAAGGTCAACGCGACCCTGCCCCGCGGCGTCGCGACCGAGGATCTGACCGTCGAACAGGCGCTGGAGCTGATCGCCGCCAAGGCCGCCAAATCCCCCGGCAAGGGCAAGAAGCCCGCCGCCAAGAAGGCTCCGGCCAAGGCCGCCGCCAAGACCACGGCCGCGAAACCGGCGACCAAGACCGCGGCAAAGAAGCCGGCCGCCAAGAAGGCCTCCGCCAAGAAGGCGGCGCCCAAGCAGGACTGACCCGCCCCGGTGACGGCGCTAACAGGGCCCCCCGCGATTGACACCGTCGCGGGGGCGGGCAACAACTTGGCCGTCACTGGGATCTCAGCAGGGGAGGGCCGATGAAAAAGGTCTATGGAACGGCAGCCGAAGCCTTGGACGGGCTTGTGCATGACGGAATGTTCATCGCGGCCGGGGGGTTCGGTCTGTGCGGCATCCCCGAGCTGTTGATCGACGCCCTGGTCGAGACCGGGGTCAAGGATCTGACCATCGCCAGCAACAATTGCGGCGTCGACGGGTTCGGTCTGGGCAAGCTTTTGGACACGCACCAGATCAAGAAGATGATCAGCAGCTATGTCGGCGAGAACGCTGAATTCATGCGCCAGTACCTGTCCGGAGAGCTGGAGCTGGAGTTCAACCCCCAGGGCACGCTGGCCGAGCGCATGCGCGCGGGCGGCGCGGGCATCCCCGGCTTCTACACCAAGACCGGCGTCGGCACCGTCATCGCCGAGGGCAAGGAGGTCAAGAATTTCGACGGCCAGGATTACATCCTGGAACGCGGAATCGTGGCCGACCTGTCCATCGTCAAGGCCTGGAAGGCCGATGACACGGGCAACCTGGTGTTCCGCAAGACGGCGCGCAACTTCAACCCGCCCGCGGCAATGTGTGGCAAGGTGTGCGTCGCAGAGGTCGAGGAGATCGTCCCGCGCGGGTCCTTGGACCCCGACCTGATCCACCTGCCAGGCATCTATGTCCACCGGATCATCCAGGGCAGCCACGAAAAGCGCATCGAACAGCGCACCACCCGCAAGAAGGAGGCCGTGTGATGACCAAGGGCTGGGATCGCAACCAGATGGCCGCCCGCGCGGCCGAGGAGCTGCAGGACGGCTGGTACGTCAATCTGGGCATCGGCATCCCGACGCTGGTGGCCAATTATGTCGGCGACAAGGACATCACCCTGCAGTCGGAGAACGGCATGCTGGGCATGGGCCCCTTCCCCTTTGAGGGCGATGAGGATCCCGACCTGATCAACGCGGGCAAGCAGACCATCACCGAGCTGTCGCGCACCAGCTATTTCGACAGCGCGACCAGCTTTGGCATGATCCGCGGCGGCAAGATCGCGGCGGCCATCCTGGGCGCGATGGAGGTGTCGGAGCAGGGCGACCTGGCCAACTGGATGATTCCCGGCAAGCTGGTCAAGGGCATGGGCGGCGCGATGGACCTGGTCGCGGGCGTGGGCCGCGTGATCGTGGTCATGGACCACACCAACAAGGCGGGCGAAAGCAAGGTGCTGCGCGACTGCACCCTGCCCCTGACCGGCAAGGGCGTGGTTGACCGCATCATCACCAATCTGGGCGTCCTCGACGTAGTCGAAGGCGGGCTGCGCATCGTCCAGCTGGCCGATGGCGTGACCGAGGACGACCTGCGCGCCGCGACCCAGGCCACGCTGGTCTGACGCCTGCCCCTTCGACATCGCGACGGGGGGCACGCGCCCCCCGTTCGTCATTCCAGCCCGATGAAAGATCCGCCGATGGACGCGCCCCTGATCGAACGCCTGTTCACCCGCCCCGATGGCAGCTTTCTGTGCGCGCGGTGGGGGCGGCCGGTCGCGCCGGTGGTCTTCGGGCTGGCCGATGGCAGCCTGGACATCCTGCGCGCCGCCCTGCGCGCGGGCTATGCCCATGCGCGCCATCCGATGGATGAGACCGACCCCGAGACGGGCGCGAACCTGATGATCTTCTTTGTGCGGGACTGGGCAGAGCTGTCCGACATTCCCGACCTGGACCGGCTAACCGGCATCGGCGACCTGCCCGCGCGGCTGGCCGGGCAGCAGGCCGACCGCTATCGCCTGTTCCGCTTTGACGAGGCCGGGGCAATCCGCGCCTGCCTGATGTTCCTGAACATGGGCGGCCCGCTGGCCGATGCCCATCCGGGCGTTCTGGCCGAGACGCTGATGATGCAATCCGCGCTAACCTTCTCGGGCGAGGTCACGTCCTCGGCCGCGCTGGCCGCGCTGATCCGCGCGGCCTATGACCCGGTCCTGCCAGTGGCCGCCACCCAGCCCGCGCATGCGCTGCGGCTTGCGGCGCGCCTGGCGGTCTAGGGGGTCAGACCCTCGGGGTCGGGCAGGCCGTTGCTGCGCGCCGTCGCGGTCAGCGTGTTGGCCAGCAGGCAGGCGATGGTCATCGGCCCCACCCCACCCGGCACCGGCGTGATCGCCCCTGCGACCTGCGACGCGGCGGCGAAATCGACATCACCGACCAGCCCGGCCTCGGTCCGGTTGATGCCCACGTCGATCACCGTCGCGCCCGGCTTGATCCAGTCGCCCTGAACGAAATGCGCCCGCCCCACCGCCGCGACCAGAATATCGGCCTGACGGCACAGCGCGGGCAGGTCCTGCGTGCGCGAATGCGCCACCGTGACCGTCGCGCTGTCGCGCAGCAGCAGTTGCGCCATGGGCTTGCCCACGATGTTGCTGCGCCCGATGACCACCGCGTTGCGCCCGGCCAGCGACCCCAGATGGTCGCGCAGCAGCATCAGACAGCCCAGGGGCGTGCAGGGCACCATCGCCTTTTGCCCCGTGGCCAGACGGCCCACGTTCAGGATGTGGAACCCGTCCACGTCCTTTTCCGGCAGGATGGCGTTGATGACGGCGGCTTCGTCCAGGCCCTTGGGCAAAGGCAGCTGCACCAGGATGCCGTTCACCGCCGGATCGGCGTTCAGCCGCGCGATCAGCGCCAGCAGCGTCTGTTGGTCGGTGGTGGCGGGCAGCCGATGCTCGAACGAGGTCATGCCGACCTCGCGCGTCATGCGCCCCTTGGAGCGGACATAGACCTGGCTGGCCGGGTCCTCGCCCACCAGCACCACGGCCAGGCCGGGCACGATGCCCCGGGGCGCCAGATCGGCGACCTGGGCGGCGATGCGGGCGCGCAGGCGGGCGGCAAAGGCCTTGCCGTCAAGGGTCTGGGCGGTCATGGGCGGTCCTTGCTCAGCTGGCGTTCTTCCTGGGCGATGGCGGCCTCGATCAGCTGCCGCCACAGGCGGTCATAGAGGTCGGGGTCCAGCCCGTGCTCCTGGGCGTGGCGGCGGACATTGGCGACCACCTCCTCGACGCGGTCGTCGATGCGGGCGGGCATGCCGTTGCCGGCCTTGATCTGGGCGGCGCGGTCGATCAGCGCATGGCGCCGCGCCAGCAGGGCCATCAGCTGCGCGTCCAGGGCGTCGATCTCGACCCGCAGGGCGGGCATGTCGGGAATGTCATTGATCCGGGTCATCGTGCCCGACCCATGCACCGCGCGAGGCAAAATCGCAAGAGGGACTAGCCCTCCAGCGGCTGCTGCAGGGCGCGGCGCAGCTGGCGCAGCTGTTCGCGCAGCTGCCGTGCGGTCTCGGACTCCAGCCCGGTGTTGCGGGTCACGCAGGTCAGCACCCGATCGGCCTCGGATTTCAGCGCGGCGCCCTGCGGGGTCAGCGACACCAGCACGCGCCGCTCGTCCCGGATGTCGCGCAGGCGGGTGACCAGCGACGCGCCCTCTAGCCGCTTGATCAGCGGGGTCAGCGTGCTGCTGTCCAGGCCCAGGGTCTCTCCGATGCGCCCGACGCTCTGGCCGTCGGCCATCCACAGGCTGAGCATCACCAGAAACTGCGGATAGGTCAGGCCCAACGGGTCCAGCAATGGCTTGTAGACCCGCCCGAATGCCAGGTTAGCGGCATAGACGTCGAAACACAGCATCGCGTCGAAAGGCGACGGACTGGACGAGGCGGGGTCATCGCTCATGTTCACGATGTAATTGCACATGACGCAGATCGCAACAGTTGCAATTGCGACATGGTTACTTACATCGTATACCATATATTATCATGAAAGGAAATACCGATGGTCACCAAGGTCCTGTATCATACCGCCGCGACCGCGACGGGGGGTGGGCGCAACGGCCACACCGCGCTGAATGACGCCAGCCAGGCGTTCGACCTGGACGTGCCCAAGGAGCTGGGCGGACCCGGCGGAGAGGGGCTGAACCCCGAAAAGCTGTTCGCGCTCGGCTATGCGGCCTGCTTCATGGGGGCGATGCGCCACTATGCCGCGTCGCGCAAGATCACCGTCCCGGACGATGCCACGGTCGAGGTGACAGTCGGCATCGGCCCGCGCGAGGATACCGGATTTGGCGTTGCCGTCCAGATCGTGGTCAGCCTGCCGGACCTGGAGCGTGACGTGGCGCAGGACCTGATCGACGGTGGCCACAAGGTCTGCCCCTATTCGCATGCCATCGGCGGCACGCTGGACATCACCCCGACGCTGGCCTGAGATAGGGACGCTGGCCTGAACCAAGAAAGAACCCCGGTCCATCGGACCGGGGTTCTATCGTCTCAGGCCGGGGCCGGGTCGCCGCCCGGCGCGGGCTTCGTCCGCGGGATCGCGGTCACCGAGGGGATCACGCTGGCCGGGGTGTCGTCGTCATCCCCGCCGATCGAGTCGCCACGCAGGATGCGGGCGATCTCGGCGCCGGTCAGGGTCTCGTATTCCAGCAGGCCCTTGGCCATCCGCTCGAATTCGACCTCCTTCTCAAGCAGGATGGCACGCGCCTCCTGATAGCCGGCCTCGATCAGCTCGCGGACCTCCTGCTCGATCAGCTCCTTGGTCGCGGCCGAGACCGAGAACCCGCCGGTGCTGCCGTTATAGCCCTCATGCGCCTCGGAATAGTCCACCGCGCCGACCTTGTCCGACATGCCCCACCGCATGACCATCGCACGGGCCAAGGCGCTGGCCTGCTGGATGTCGCCCGCAGGGCCGTTCGACACGCCCTCCTCACCATATTTGATGATCTCGGCGGCCTTGCCGGCCATGGTCATGGTGATGCGCTGCTTGGCCTCGTCCTTGTGCATGTTCAGGCGGTCCATTTCGGGCAGGCTGACGACCATGCCCAGGGCACCGCCGCGCGGAATGATCGTGGCCTTGTAGACCGGATCGCATTTCGGCAGCGACAGGCCCACGACGGCGTGACCGGCCTCATGATACGCGGTCTTTTCCTTCTGCTCGGGCGTCAGGACCAGACTGCGACGCTCGACCCCCAGCATGACCTTGTCCTTGGCATTCTCGAAATCGGCCATGCTGACAAAGCGGCGACCGATCCGGGCGGCGCCCAGGGCAGCCTCGTTCACCAGGTTCATCAGGTCGGCGCCCGAAAAGCCGGGCGTGCCGCGCGCGATCAGGCGCAGATCGACATCGGGACCGACCGGCACCTTGCGGGCATGGACCGACAGGATGCGCTCGCGCCCCTTGATGTCGGGGTTCGGCACGTGGATCGTGCGGTCAAAGCGGCCCGGGCGCAGCAGCGCGGGGTCCAGCACGTCCTTGCGGTTGGTGGCGGCGATGATGATGATGCCTTCGTTCGCCTCAAAGCCGTCCATCTCGACCAGCAGCTGGTTCAGCGTCTGCTCACGCTCATCGTTGCCGCCGCCGATGCCCACGCCACGCGCACGGCCCACGGCATCGATCTCGTCGATGAACAGGATGCAGGGGGCCGATTTCTTGGCCTGCTCGAACATGTCGCGCACGCGGCTGGCGCCGACGCCCACGAACATCTCGACAAAGTCCGACCCCGAGATGGTGAAGAACGGCACGCCCGCCTCGCCCGCGATGGCGCGCGCCAGCAGCGTCTTACCGGTGCCCGGAGGGCCGACCAGCAGCGCGCCCTTGGGGATCTTGCCACCAAGGCGGCTGAACTTCTGCGGGTTGCGCAGGAATTCGACGATCTCCTCCAGCTCCTCCTTGGCCTCGTCGATGCCTGCGACATCGTCAAAGGTCACGCGGCCGTGCTTTTCGGTCAGCAGCTTGGCCTTGGACTTGCCAAAGCCCATCGCGCCGCCCTTTCCGCCGCCCTGCATGCGGTTCATGAAGAAGATCCACACCCCGATCAGCAGGATGAACGGCAGCCAGACGCCCAGCATCGACATCAGCCCGCTGCTCTGCTGCTTGACCACGCGGACATCGACGCCCTGTTGGATCAGGCGGTCGCTGATATCCTCGCCCATCGGGCGCACGGTGGCGAGTTGTTCGCCATTCGCGCCGGTGATGGCCACGTCCTCGCCGTCGATGGTGACGGCGCTGACCTGGTTGTTCTGCACGCGCTGAATGAATTCGGAATAGCTGATCTGGTTGCGGTTCATCGACCCCGACCCGTCGCTGAACAGGTTGAACAGGGCCAGGATCATCAGGAACAGAACCACCCAGAAGGCGAAGTTGCGTGCGTTGCCCAATTCGGGTCCTCCGGCGGAATGCGGTTTGATGTGAAAATAGGGATTATCGCGTCAGGTTCAATGCGCCTTCACCAGCCTGCGGAAATCTGCCGCGCCCCGCAGGGGTCGCAGCGCGATCCCGGGATGGTCGCGCAGCAGCGGCGCGGCGATCAGCGCCCCGTCCTGCCAGATCGCGGGGCTGGCCGCGGCCTCGTCCCGCAGCAGCCCCGAATCGCGCCAGGGCAGGCGCGACAGCGCCTCCACCCCAAGCGCCGCCAGCCGCTGGCCCGGCGCCAGCCCCGCAACCCGCCAGCGCCGGTCCCAGGGCCCGTCGGCCACCGCAGGCGCGCGCAGCGCCGCCGCGGCCTCGCGCGTGACGCGCAGCCCGCTGCCGGTCGGAGAGATCATCGCCCCGTCCAGCGTCACCCGCCCCTGCGCCAGCACCGCCTCCAGCGCGTGGATCAGCGTGGCGCGGCGCGGGGGATAGTCGGCACCCGTCACCCACCGGCAGGCGGCCACCAGAATGCGGCGGCGGATCTCGGGCGGGGCGTCGCGCAGGGGGCGCCGCGGCAGGATCAGGCTGCCGCGGTCGAACTCGGTCTCCTTGCTGACCAGCGCCGCGTATTCGGCCAGGGCATCGCGCGCCTCGGCGATATGCGCGGCAGAGCGGGCCAGGCCGGACACGTCCAGCCCCAGGGCGGCGATCGCCTGGCGCGCGCGCACGCGGTCGTAATCGGCATTGTCATTGGTCGGATCGTCGATCCAGCCCACATCGCGCGCGCGCAGCCAGTCGCGCAGCTCGGCCCGGCCCGCGCCCAGCATCGGGCGCAACCAGCGCATGTCAAAGGCGTCGCGCCAATCCGCCATCGCCGACAGCCCATCCACGCCCGACCCGCGCGCCAGGCGCATCAGCAGCGTTTCGGCCAGGTCATCGGCTGTATGGCCCAAGGCCACGGCGGGCAGCTCGTTCCGCCGCGCCCACCCCGACAGCAGCCGCAGCCGCGCATCGCGGGCCTGCGCCATCAGGTTGCCCGCCTGCGTGTCGCGCCGCCACAGCAGGATCGCGTGCGGCAGGCCCAGGGCGCGGGCGGCGCGGGCGACATCCTCGGCCTCGGCGTCGCTGCCCTCGCGCAGGCCGTGATCGACGGTGGCGACCATCACGCGGCGGCCCTGCGCCCATTCGGCGGCCACCTGCATCAGCGCCACCGAATCGCCGCCCCCCGACACCGCCAGCCCCAGGGCCGGCAGATCACCCGCCAGACGGTCCAGGGCCGACCGGATCAGGGCGGCGACATCGCGGCTCACTGGTGTTCGGCCAGATCGGCGGCGGCTTCGGGGTCCATGTTGGGGTCCAGCAGCGGGTCCAGCACGCCCAGATCGGTCACGCCGCAGCCAAGCCGGGTCACGTGACCCTCGGCCTCGACGGCCTGGGGGCTGCCCGGAAACCGGGCCGGAACCTCGGCCAGATACAGACAGGCGGCGGTCGCGTCGCCCTGCCCCTCGATCACGCGGGCGATGCCCAGCAGGCTCTCACCGGCCCGCGCGCCGTCCGGGTCGGCGGCGAAGCCCTCCAGCCAGGCAGCGGCGGCGGCGCGCGGGTCGCCCGACAGATCCAGCGCCTGTCCGCGCAGGAACAGCGCCTCGGCGGTCAAGGGACCACCGGCATGGGTCTCGGCCACATCGGCGAACAGCTGCGCCGCGCGGGCATGGTCCCCCGCCGCCATCACCGCGCGGGCGGCGTCGAAATCGGTCTGTTCGGCCTGGGTCGAGGCCGGCTGCCCGCCCCCGCTGACCGCCGGGGCCGAAGGCGCCAGCTGCGGGCTGACGCCCGAGGGGGGCCGCGGCACGGTCAGCGCCGACAGATCGCAGCCCGGCTCGGCCTCGCACAGGCGGAACTCCAGATCGGCCAGACGACGCTCGCTGTCATCGGCGATGCGGTCGACGCGGTTCTGCAGCTGTTCGGCTTGGTTGGTCAGGCGCATCAGCTGCGCCTCCATCGCGTTCATGCGGTCGATGGCGCTGGACCCGCCCGCCGCCTGGAACCCCGCCGCGCCCGAGGCCACCAGTTCGGCCCGCAGGCCCTGCAGCTGGCTGCGCAGCTGGGACACCTGGGCGCGCATGTCGGCCAGCGTGGCGGCATCGGGCGCGGCCTGCGCGGGTGCGACCAGCGACAGCGCCAGGATCAGCGCAGAGGCCAGCCGCATCACAGGCCTGCCCCGGTGACGCCCCCGACCGCGGCAGGCGCCGCCGCGATGGCTGCGACCGGTGCGGGCGCGGCCTCGGTCACCACGGTGACGGCACGGCGGTTCTGGGCATAGCAGCCCTCATCGGAACAGGTTGCGGCCGGACGCTCCTTGCCAAAGGACAGCGTGCGGATGCGGCCGGGCGCCACGCCCTGCGCCACCAGATATTCCTGCACCGCACTGGCGCGGCGCGCGCCCAGGGCCAGGTTGTATTCGCGGGTTCCGGTCTCTTCGGCATGGCCCTGGACCACGGCGGTAAAGCCCGCATGACGCGACAGCCAGGCTGCCTGGCGGGCCAGGATCACCCGCGCCTCGGGGGTCAGGGTGGTCTGTTCGGCCGGGAACAGCACCGTGTCGCCGATGGTGCCGCGGAAATACTGGGCCGTGGCCTCGGCCCCCAGAATGCCGCCGGCCAGATCGCCCTGGAACACCGCGCCCCCGCCCGTGCTGGCATAGGGGTCGACCACCGGCGGCGCCACGGGCGGTGCGGGCTGGGCACAGGCGGCCAGCCCCAGAAGGGCGGCCAGCAGGACAGGCTTGGTCGCGGCGTTCATCATGTCATCCTCATGGCATCAGGGGTCCCCAGGACGGGTCCGAGGCGGCAAAGTCAAGATTCATCGGTCGCATGTTGCGCCCGGTGATGTCCACCGAATGCAGCCGCGGCAATCCGTTTCCGCCGGGGGTGGCGCGCGTGAACATCACCACCCGGCCATTGGGCGCCCAGGTCGGGCCCTCGTCCAGGAAACTCTCGGTCAGCATGCGCTCGGACGATCCGTCGGTGCGCATGGTGCCGATGTGGAACCGGTCGCCGATCTGCTTGGTAAAAGCGATCAGATCGCCCTTGGGCGACCAGGCGGGGGTGCCATAGCGCCCCTCGCCAAAGCTGATGCGCGTGGGCTCTCCGCCGTCCAGACCCATGATGTACAGCTGCGGCGTGCCCGAGCGGTCGCTCTCGAACACGATGCGCTGGCCGTCCGGGCTGAAGCCGGGCGACGTGTCGATGGCCGGCGAATTGGTCAGCGCCCGCTGCGCGCCGGTGGCCACATCCATCAGCCAGAGGTCGGTATTGCCGCCCTGTTCACGCGAATAGGCAACCCACCGCCCGTCCGGGCTGAAGGTCGGCGCAAAGGCCATCGCGTTCTGGTCCGTGGTCAGGGGGCGGGCGCTGACGGTGGCCACATCCATGATCTGGATCTGCGGAAAGCCGCTGTCATAGCTGGTGAACAAGAGCCGCCGCCCATCGCGCGAGAATTTCGGCGCCAGCACCAGGGACGAGCTGTCGGTCATCCACAGGATGTTCGCGCCGTCGTAATCCATGACGCCGATCCGCTTGATGCGGGCGTTCTTGGGGCCGGTTTCCTGCACGAAGGCCACGCGGCTGTCGAAATAGGGCTGCTCGCCGGTCAGGCGGGCATAGATCTGGTCGGCGATCTTGTGCGCCGCGCGGCGCCAGTCGCTGGCGCGGGCGTCGAACTGCATCCCGTCGCCCTGCGGCTGACCCGAGATGACGTCGAACAGCCGGAACCGGACGCTGATATTCTCGCCCATCTGGCGCACCTCGGCCGAGACCAGGCCCTGCGCGTTCACCGCCCGCCAGTCGTCATAGCTGACGGCCTCGGCAAAGCTGGCGGCGCGGGCGGGATGCGCCTCGGCCGGGATCTCACGGAAGAGGCCCGTGCCGGTCAGGTCGTCCGCCACGACCTGGCGCACGCGGGCCGCGATCTCGGCATCGCCGTGAAAGGCCGGGATGGCGATGGACATCGGCTCGATCACGCCGTCGGTGATCTCGATGCGCAGGGGCGCGTCCTGCGCCATCAGCGGCCCCGACGGCAGCAGGGCCGCCGACAGGGCGACGGCCAGAACGGCGGCGGGGGCGAGGGTCAATTTGCGGAACATGACGTCATCAGTACCTTTTGTCAGTGACAAGCGGAAGGTGGCCCGACCGGCGATGGGGCCACGTCCCGGTCATTGGAACGCAACCCCGTCGGGGCGGAAATCGACGACGACATCGCGCCACCGACCGTATTTCGAGGCCGGCAGGTCGAACCCCGCCTGGCCGCACATCAGGATCGCCCGGCGCGCCACGTCGAAGGCCTGCTGGGCTGCGCCCTCGCTGCCGCCCTGATACCCCGCGATGCGCAGGCTGTTCTGGTCGGGCACGCCGCCCGGCGACAGGGTGAACCCGACCGAGACGGTCATCTGCGACGCCTCGACCGACAATGCGCCCACGTTCCAACAGTTCTGGATGGCAAAGCGCAGCCCATCGCGTTCCGACAGGGTCAGCGGATCGCCCATCGGCAGGCCCTGCGCAGGGTCCGACAGCGGGGTCGCGGGCATCGGGCTGGGCGTCAGGCGCATCATGTCGGCGGGCGGCCCCGAGGGATCGTTCGCCGGATCGGCCGCAGCGCCGGTCCCCGCCATCGCCCCGGCCAGGGCGGCGGCCAGCGGGTCCAGCCCGGCGGACGCGCCGCTGCCGCCCTCGATCGTTTGCGTCTGCCCGCCCTGGGCGTCGCTGCCCGTGGCGATGTCCTGACCGCCGCCGCCGGCCTGCGCATTGCGCAGCGCATCCTCAAGCGCCTGGCGGTCGGCGGCCTCGCGGGCGGCCTGCTCGGCGGCGACGCGGCGCGCTTCCTCGGCCCGGCGCTCGGCCTCGGCGGCAGCCTGGCGTTCGGCTTCGGCCGCACGTTCGGCTTCTGCGCGACGCTCCGCCTCGGCGGCGCGTTCGGCTGCGGCACGACGCTCGGCCTCGGCGGACTCGGTCGCGCGGCGTTCGGCATCCGCGGCGGCCTGGCGTTCGGCCTCGGCGGCGCGTTCGGCTTCAGCGATCCGCTCTGCTTCGGCAGCGCGTTCCGCCTCGGCGCGGCGTGCAGCCTCCGCCTCGGCTTGCCGTGCCGCATCGGCGGCGGCCTGACGCTCCGCCTCGGCAGCGTCCCGCTCGGCGGCGGCGCGGCGCTCGGCCTCGGCGGCGCGGCGTTCGGCATCAGCCGCAGCCTGACGCTCGGCCTCGGCAGCGCGTTCGGCCTCCGCGGTCCGCTCTGCTTCGGCAGCAGCCTGGCGTTCGGCATCCGCAGCGGCAGCGGAAGCGGCCTGTCGGGCGGCGGCATCAGCCGCAGCCGCCTGTCGCTCGGCCTCAGCGGCAGCGGTGGCGCGGCGCTCCGCCTCGGCGGCGGCGGCCTGGCGTTCGGCCTGGGCCTGCGCATCGGCTGCCGCCTGCGCTGCGGCGCGCTGTGCGGCCTCGGCAGCGGCGGCTTCGGCCACGCGACGCTCGAATGCCTCGACCAGGCCCGCCGGGCGATCCTGCGGGCGCGGTGACGCATCCAGGGCCAGCGCCGAACGCGGCGCGACGGGTTGGGCGGCGGCGTCGGGCACCGGCGCTGCGGGTTGGGACGGCTGCGCCTCGGCGACCGGGGCGGGCGGCGTGGGGGCCACCTGCGGCAGCGCCTCGGCGGTATCCGTCTGATTATCGCTCGGGGTGGGCAGGTCGGTTGCCACATCCACCGGCGCGGCGGGGGCGAAATCGCTGAGATCCGGCGCGGCCTCGGCCACATCTGGTTCGGCCAACGCCTCGGCCTGCGCCGATTGCGGCGGCGCGGCGTCCACGGGGCGCGCGGTCGTCTCATCTGCCGCGTCAACGGGGGCCAGGGCCGCGACGGCGGTCGCATCGGCGCCCACGGGGCCGGCCCCGCGCGCGGCGGCGGCCAGGGCCTCGAACTCGGCCCCGCTGATGGTCGAGACCTGGGTCGTGCGCACCATCGGTGCGGGCTGGGGCCGGAACAGCGCGCCGCCCAGGATGGCCCACAGGATCAGCGACCCATGCGCCACCCCCGAGATCCAATAGCCGGTGCGCCCCTCGCGGTCCTCCATGATCAGCCGTCCATCCGGGGGCCGCCGGTCTCGGTGACCAGCACGATGTCGGTGATGCCCGCCGCATTCAGCGCGCCCATGATCTGCACCACGCGGGCATAGGGGATTGTCCCGTCCGCGCGCAGGAACACCCGGCCCGTCTGGCGTTCGGCCAGCATCGCGCGCAGCACGGTGACCAGCTGGTCATCCTCGACCGCGCGGTCCATGACCTGCATCGCGCCATCGGCGGGAATCGACAGGGTCAGCGGCTCCTCCTGCTCGGTGGCGACGGCGTTGGCGGCGGTCTGCGGCAGGTTCAGCGGCACGCCCGCCGTCATCAGGGGGGCCGCCACCATGAAGATAATCAGCAGCACCAGCATCACGTCCACGAAGGGCGTGACGTTGATCTCGGACATCGGCATGTTACGCCGACGCCCCTTGCTGCGAACCCGTTTGACGACCGAGGCTGCCATGGATCACTCCTCGTCCATCTGGCGCGACAGGAGGGTCGAGAACTCGTCCGAGAACGCCTCCCACCCGCCGGTGATGCGTTCCGCGTCGCCCGACAGCTTGTTGTAGAAAACGACCGCCGGGATGGCCGCGACCAGGCCCAGGGCGGTGGCCAGCAGCGCCTCGGCGATGCCCGGCGCCACGACGGCCAGGCTGGTGTCCTGGGTCAGGGCGATGCCCTCGAAGGCGGTCTTGATGCCCCAGACGGTGCCGAACAACCCGATGAAGGGCGCGGTCGAGCCCACTGTCGCCAGGAAGGACAGGCCGCGGAACAGGCGCCCCTCCTCGCGCTGGATGGCCACATTCATGGCGCGGTCGATGCGGGCGATGCCGCCGGGAATCAGCCGCCCGTCATCGCGGTGGCTGCGGCGCCATTCGGTCATGCCGGCGGCAAAGATACGCTCGGACGGGCCCTTGGGGCGGTCGCCCAAGCGGTCGTAGAGGTCGTCCAGCGGCTCTCCGGACCAGAAGGCGCGGTCGAATTTCGCGGCCTCGGCGCGGGTGCGGGCAAAGACCAGGAACTTCTGGACGATGATCGCCCAGGCCCAGAACGAGGCGACGATCAGCATGATCATCACCACCTGCACGGTCAGCGACGACCGCCAGAACAGCGCCACGGCCGAAAAGTCGATGGCCTGGGCGGCCTGAATGGGTTCCATCTTCTGCCTCATCATCACGGGCCACGACTGCCCCCTGGCAGTCCGGCGTTGCGGCCTATTACCCTGTAACTGCCACGGGTTTCAGCCCCCGTGGCAACACAATGGCGTCAATTTTCATCAAGGTGCAGCAGCCGTGCCGCAATCACCCCCGCGTGCGGCACGCCGCCACGACGCGGGCGGCGCGCATCACCCCTTAGGCAGGGCGCGCGACAGCGCCTGCGGCAGGCGCACCGGACGCCCCTGCCCGTCCAGGCAGACGATCGTCACGCGCGCCGTGAACAGCACCTCGTCGCCGCGTCGCACCTGCTGGTCCACGACGATCCGCGCGGCGGTCGCCGAGGCCAGATCGGTCACCACCGTCAGAAGGTCGTCGAACCGGGCGGGGCGCAGATAGTCGGCCTCGACCCGACGCACGGCAAAGACCCGGCCCGACGCGGCCTTCATGGCCATCTGATCGATGCCGGTGTCGCGCATCCATTCGGACCGCCCCCGTTCGATGTATTTCAGATAGTTGGCATAATAGACGATGCCGGCAAGGTCGGTGTCTTCGTAATAGACGCGCAGGGTCAGGTGATGGCTCATGGCGCCACGATAAAGGGCGGGCGGCGGCTGTGCAATCACCCCTCAGGCGTCGAACAGGCTGGCCTGACCGGGCTGGGCGGGGGCGTCAATGCCCAGGTGCCGCCAGGCGCGCGATGCCAGCATCCGGCCGCGCGGGGTGCGCGCGATCAGCCCCTGCTGCAGCAGATAGGGCTCGATCACCTCCTCGATGGCGTCGCGGCTTTCGGATAGGGCGGCCGACAGCGTCTCGACGCCCACCGGGCCGCCGCCGTAATGCTCGGCCATCAGCGTCAGATAGCGCCGGTCGGCCCCGTCCAGCCCCAGATCGTCCACGCCAAGCCGGACCAGCGCGATATCCGCGATTTCGCGCGTCAGGCGGCCATTGCCCTCGACAAGCGCGAAATCCACGACCCGGCGCAGCAGCCGGCCCGCGATGCGCGGCGTGCCGCGGGCGCGGCGCGCGATCTCCATCGTGCCCGCGGGGTCGGCGCTGATGCCCAAGAGCCGCGCGCCGCGCTGCACGATCAGGTCCAGTTCGGCGATCTCGTAGAACTGCAGCCGGGTAGGAATCCCGAACCGGTCGCGCAAAGGCGTGGTCAGCAGCCCCAGACGCGTCGTGGCGCCGACCAGCGTAAAGGGCTGCAGCTCGATCCGCACGGTGCGGGCGGCGGGGCCCTCGCCGATCACCAGGTCCAGCTCAAAATCCTCCATCGCGGGATAGAGGATCTCCTCGACTGCCGGGTTCATGCGGTGGATCTCGTCGATGAACAGCACGTCGCGCGATTCCAGATTGGTCAGGATCGCCGCCAGATCCCCCGCCCGCGCGATAACGGGCCCGGATGTCATGCGAAAATTCACGCCCAGCTCGCGCGCCATGATCTGCGCCAGCGTGGTCTTGCCCAGGCCGGGGGGGCCAAAAAACAGCGTGTGGTCCATCGCCTTGCCGCGCATCTTGGCGCTTTCGATGAACACCTTCAGGTTGGCGCGCGCCTCGGCCTGGCCAACGAATTCGGACAGGTTCTGAGGCCGCAGGGCGCGGTCCTCGACATCGCTGTCCAGCTTTTCGGGGCGCAGATCGGGATCAGGTGCACTCATCCCCGGCCCCAGGGCGCGCGGGACCGCGCCCCGGCGCGCGGAATGCGGCTCGGGGCGGCAGCCTGCCGGGGACCGGAAGGCGATCCGCCCTCCATCGCCATCAGCCGGGCGATGCGCTCCTCGGTGGGCGGGTGGGTGGTGAACAGGCGGTCGGCCCGCATCGCATGCAGCGGGTTGATGATGAACATGGCTGCCGCCGCCGGGTTCTTTTCGGCCGGGACATTGACGCTGCGCCCCGCCGCCCCGGCGATCCGCTGCAACGCCGAAGCCAGCGCCCGCGGCTTGCCGCAGATCTGCGCGCCGGTCGCATCGGCCTCGTATTCCCGCGCCCGAGAGATCGCCATCTGCACCATCATCGCGGCCATCGGCGCCAGGATCATCGCGATGATCCCGCCGATCATGCCGCCCCGCCCCTCGCGGCTGCCCGCGAACAGCATCATGTTGCCCATCATCGCGATGGCCCCCGCCATCGTGGCGGTGATAGTCATGGTCAGCGTGTCGCGATGCTTGATATGGGCCAGCTCATGGGCGATCACGCCCTCGATCTCCTCCGCCGACAGGTGGTTCAGCAACCCTTGGGTGACGGCCACGGCCGAATTTTCCGGGTTGCGCCCGGTGGCAAAGGCGTTCGGCTGCTCGGTCGGCAACAGATACAGCTTGGGCATCGGCATCTGCGCCCGCTCGGCCAGACGCGCGGTCATCGCATACAGCTCGGGCCCCTGGTGCGGCGACAGCTCGACCGCGCCCTGCTGGCGCAGGACCATCTTGTCGCTGTTCCAATAGCTGAAAAAGTTCATGCCCCCCGCGATCACCAGCGCGATCAGCGCGCCGCCCGATCCGCCCAGCATCCAGCCTAATGCCATGACCAGCGCGGTCAGCGCCGCCATCAGCATGAAGACCTTGACGTTTCCTGCCATCATCCGACCTCCGGTTCAGTCCTTGGGCGCCAGCAGACGCAGCGCCGCGCGGATCAACGCGGGCATGGCCGCCGCGGGTTCCCGCGCCTGCGCCTCGGCCACCGCCGTCGCCGCCTCGGAGGGACCATAGCCCAGATTGGTCAGCGCCGACAGCGCATCCGCCATGGCCTGCCCCGACAGCGCAGCCCCCGAGGGGGGCGGGGCCGCGGCGCCCGGCGCCGGGGCCGCGGAGGGGCCGGGCTCGATGCCCGGCTCCTCCGCTCCGCCGCCCGCGGCAACGTCCCCCGCGTCGATGGTCAGCGCGCCCCCCAGGGCCATGACCGACGGCGCCTTGTCCTTCAGCTCCAGCACGATCCGCTGCGCCAGCTTCGGCCCCACGCCATTGGCCTTCCTGACCGACGACCAGTCGCCCAGCGCGATGGCCCGCGCCAGCCCCTCGGGGCCCAGCGTGCTCAGGATCGCCAGCGACACCTTGGCCCCCACGCCCTGCACCGAGGTCAGCAGCCGGTGCCACTCCTTGTCCAGCATGGTCGGAAAGCCGAACAGCTGCAGCAGATCCTCCCGGACCAGCAGCTCGGTATACAGCGCAGCCGCCTGCCCCACCGGGGGCAGGCCCGCCGCCGTCCGCTCGCTGACATGAATGATGTACCCCACGCCCCGCACGTCGATCAGAACGTGATCGCGCGCCCGGTGCAGGATGACCCCGGCGATCCGCCCGATCATGCCGCGCCCCGCTTGGGTGTGGCGACCCGCAGCGTGCGACCCTGCAGATGGCGCGCATGGCAGATGGCGATGGCCAGCGCATCCGCCGCATCCGGGCTCTCGAACTGGACGCCCGGCAGCTGGACCCGCACCATGTGCTGCACCTGCTCCTTGCCGGCATGGCCGACGCCCACGACCGTCTTCTTGACCGCGTTGGGCGCGTATTCGCCGACGGCGATTCCCGCCTCGGCCGGCGCCAGCAGGGCCACGCCGCGCGCCTGTCCCAGCTTCAGCGTGCCGGTCGCGTCCTTGTTGACGAACGTCTGCTCGACCGCGGCCTCGTCAGGCGCGTGGGTGGCGATCACCGCGCACAGCCCGCGAAACAGGACCGACAGCCGCGACCCCAGATCCTGCGCGCCGTCCGAATGGATTGTGCCATTGGCGATATGGCGGATGCGCGATCCATCGACCAGGATCACCCCCCAGCCCATGTTCCGCAAACCGGGATCGATGCCCAAGACCTTCATGCTGCCCTCTTTTTTCCGATTGTTAGCACGAAGCACGAACATCTGCCTAGAGCTGATGCGGGAAGGCCGGGGGCGCTTCGCCCCGTCGCCGGCTGGACCTCGGACCAGTGGCGCACCAGTCGGCACCCCCCCGAGGATACCTTCATGAAGAAGAAGGCCGCGGTCACTCCTCGATCACGTCCAGCACGCCGGGAACGGCGCGCAGGGCCTGGCGCGCGGGCGTGGTCAGGGGGGCGTCGTTGGCGACCTCGATCTCGATGATCTCGTCGCCCTCGCGCAGGCGCAGGCGGATCGGCCCGCGCGATCGGGGCGGCACGATGATGTCGGTGCGGATGCGGGTCAGCACCTCGACCAGGCGCGGGATCGTGTCGGCGCCCTGCATCTCGACCGCCAGGCAGCCCGCGCCGGCATCGGCGATCGCATCGTCCAGCGCCGTCACCGAATTGGCCAGCATCTTGACCTGCTCGCCCGAGGGTTCGACCTTGACCTGCAGCACCACGTTCTGGCCCGGCTCAAGCTTGTCGCGGGCGGCGGCCAGCAGGTCGGAAAAGACCGTGACCTCATAGAGGCCGGTCGGGTCCGACAGGCTGACGAAGGCATAGGCCGTGCCCTTGGCCGACTTCCGCTCCATCCGCGCGGCGACGGTGCCCGCGATCTGGGCGACCAGCGGGCCGTTCAGCGCGTCCTGGCTGATCTCGGCCAGGGTCTGCACCTTCTTGCGCCGCAGCGCGGGCAGGTAATCGTCCAGCGGATGGCCGGACAGATAGAACCCGATGGCCTTGTGCTCCTCGGCCAGCTTCTCGGTGGGCAGCCAGATGCCCGCGATGGGCGGGCGCGGCGGCGGCAGATCCTCTCCGCCCCCGAACAGAGAGGTCTGGCTGGAGGCGGCCTGATCCTGCACCGCCGCCGACCAGGCACACAGCGCGTCCAGCGACTTCATCACCCGGGCGCGGTTGTCGTCCAGCCCGTCGAACGCCCCGGCGCGGGCCAGCATCTCCAGCGGGCGCTTGCCCACGCGCTTCATGTCCACGCGGCGGGCCAGGTCGTGCATGTCGCGGAACGGCTGATCGCCCCCATTTTCAGACCGGCGCGCCTCATGGATCAGCCGCATCGCCTCGATCCCCACGCCCTTCAGCGCGCCCAGTGCATAATGGATGCGCCCCGGCCCGGTGGTGAATGTCGGGGCCGAGCGGTTGACGCAAGGCGGCACCATCTCGATGCCCATCCGGTCGCATTCGCGTTTATAGACGGCCAGCTTGTCGGTCAGATGGATGTCGCAATTCATCACCGCGGCCATGAATTCGACCGGGTGGTTCGCCTTGAGCCAGGCGGTCTGATAGCTGACCACCGCATAGGCGGCCGCGTGCGACTTGTTGAAGCCATAGTTCGCGAATTTCTCCAGCAGGTCAAAGACCTCTCCGGCCTTCTTGTCGGGCACGCCGTTGGCGACGGCCCCCTTGACGAACTTGGGCCGTTCCTTGGCCATTTCGGCGGCGATCTTCTTGCCCATGGCGCGGCGCAGCAGGTCCGCGCCGCCCAGGGAATAGCCCGCCATGACCTGGGCAATCTGCATCACCTGTTCCTGATAGACGATGATGCCCTGCGTCTCGGCCAGGATGTCGTCGATGCTGGGATGGATCGATTCCAGGTCGCGCAACCCGTTCTTGACCTCGCAATAGGTCGGGATGTTCTCCATCGGGCCGGGACGGTACAGCGCCACCAGCGCCACGATATCCTCGATGCAGGTGGGTTTCATGCGGCGCAGCGCATCCATCATGCCCGACGATTCCACCTGGAACACCGCGACCGTGCGGGCGCTGGCGAACAGGTCATAGCTGGGCTTGTCGTCCAGCGGGATCAGGTTGATCTGGTTTTCCGTCCCCGGTGTCGGTTCATACAGCTGCCGCCCATCGGCGGCGATGTGCAGCGGACGCCCCGCCCCGTTGATCAGATCGACGGCGTTCTGGATGACCGTCAGCGTCTTGAGGCCCAGAAAGTCGAATTTGACCAGACCGGCCTGTTCGACCCACTTCATGTTGAACTGCGTTGCGGGCATATCAGACGCGGGGTCGCGATACAGCGGTACCAGTTGGTCCAGCGGCCTGTCGCCGATCACCACCCCCGCCGCGTGGGTGGATGCGTTGCGATACAGCCCCTCCAACTGCTCGGCGTAATCCAGCAGGCGGGCCACGACCTCCTCGCGCGCGGCCTCGCGCAGGCGCGGCTCATCCGCGCGGGCCTTGGCGATGCTGACGGGTTTCACCCCCTCGACCGGGATCATCTTGGACAGGCGGTCCACCTGGCCAAAGGGCAGCTGCAGCACGCGTCCCACGTCGCGCACCGCCGCCTTGGACAGCAGCGCGCCGAAGGTGATGATCTGGCCCACCTTGTCGGCGCCATATTTGCCCTGCACATAGCGGATCACCTCCTCGCGGCGGTCCATGCAGAAATCGATGTCGAAATCCGGCATGCTGACCCGCTCCGGGTTCAGGAAGCGCTCGAACAGCAGGTTATAGCGCAGCGGGTCCAGGTCGGTGATGGTCAGCGCATAGGCGACCAGCGACCCGGCCCCCGACCCGCGCCCCGGACCGACCGGGATGCCCTGTTCCTTGGCCCAATGGATGAAATCGGCCACGATCAGGAAATAGCCGGGAAAGCCCATCTGTTCGATGATGCCCAGTTCGAAATCCAGGCGGGCGGTGTATTCCTCGGGCGTGACCGCATGGGGGATGACCTTCAGGCGCTCGGCCAGACCGGCATGGGCCTGACGGCGCAGTTCGGTCACCTCGTCATCGGCGAATTTGGGCAGGATCGGCGCGTGCTTGGCCACCGCAAAGGCGCAGCGGCGGGCGATTTCGACGGTATTGTCGATCGCCTCGGGCAGGTCGGCGAACAGGACGGCCATCTCCTCGGGCGATTTGAAGTAATGCTGGGGCGTCAGGCGGCGGCGGGGGTGGGACTGGTCGACATAGGCCTTTTCCGCGATGCAGATCAGAGCGTCATGCGCCTCGTACATCGTCGTCTTGGGGAAATAGACGTCGTTCGTCGCCACCAGCGGCAGGTCCCGCGCATAGGCCAGATCGATCAGCCCGCCCTCGGACGCGGCCTCGGCGGCCATCAGCTGGCCATTCTCGCCGGGATGGCGCTGCAGTTCCACATACAGGCGGTCGCCAAAGGCCGCGGCCAGCCGGTCGGCCAGCGCCTCGGCCTTGGGCATCTGCCCTTGCGCGATCAGCAGGCCCAGCGGACCGACAGCGCCCCCTGTCAGGCAGATCAACCCCTCGGCCCGCCCGCACAGCTCATCGACGGTCACATGCGGCAGCGCGCCGCCCTCGCGCAGGTACAGGCAGGTGGACAGCGCCATAAGGTTCATCCAGCCCGCCTGGTTCTGCGCCAGGAGGACCACCGGCCCCGTGGCATCCGCCGCCAACGTCACCTGACAGCCGACGATGGGCTGGATGCCCTTGTCGCGGGCCTTCACGCTGAATTCCAGCGCGGCGAACATGTTGTTCGTATCGGTCAGCGCCACCGCCGGCATGCCCGCATCAGCGGCAAGTCCGGGCAGTTTGCCTACGGGAATGGCACCTTCCAGCAAAGAATGCTCGGAATGTGTGCGAAGATGGATGAATCGGGGGGATTTTGCGGCCATGATCGGGGTTGTATCGCAGCCTGACCAAACAGTGCAATTGCGCGGGCCGCGATTTGCGGGATAAGCAGGTCAAGGATTTGACCAAGGGGACAGAATTGACCGACATGCCCGTTTTCCGCGCCGAAGGTCTGGGCAAGTCCTATCCCGGCGTGCGCGCCAATGACGACGTGTCGTTCCACGTCATGCCGGGGGAAATCCACGCCCTGCTGGGCGAGAACGGCGCGGGAAAATCGACCCTGGTCAAGATGATCTATGGCCTGGTGCGCCCCGATGACGGGCGGATGACCCTGGGCGGTGCGGCCCATGCGCCATCCGACCCCCGCGCGGCGCGGGCGGCGGGCGTGGCGATGGTGTTCCAGCATTTCAGCCTGTTCGACGCGCTGACGGTGGCCGAGAACATAGCCCTGGGAATGGAGAACCCGCCGCCGCGCCGCGAACTGTCGGCGCGCATCACCCAGGTCAGCCATGATTTCGGCCTGCCGCTGAACCCGGCCCGCCGCATCGTCACGCTGTCCGCAGGCGAACGCCAGCGGGTCGAGATCATCCGCTGCCTGCTGCAGAACCCCCGCCTGCTGATCATGGACGAACCGACCAGCGTCCTGACGCCGCAAGAGGCCGAACTGCTGTTCGCCACCCTGCGCAAACTGGCCGCAGGGGGCACCGCGATCCTGTATATCAGCCACAAGCTGGACGAGATCCGCAGCCATTGCGACCGCGCAACGATCCTGCGGCACGGCCGCGTCGTCGACAGCTGCGACCCCCGCGCCCATTCGGCCCGCGATCTGGCCGCGATGATGGTCGGCGGCCAGATGCGCCAGATTGACCGCAGCGGCCGCCAGCCGGGCGCGGTCCTGCTGGAGGTGCGCGCCCTGTCCCAACCGGCCCCGAATGCCGAAGGCACGGCGCTGAAGGATATCGCCCTGACCCTTCGCGCGGGCGAAATCCTGGGCATCGGCGGCGTCGCGGGCAACGGCCAGGAGGAGTTGCTGGCCGCCCTGTCGGGCGAGGCCCGCAGCGCGCCCGGCACCGTCACGCTGGAGGGCGCGGACCTGTCCGCGACCGGCCCCGAACCCCGCCGCATCGCCGGATTGCTGGCCGCGCCCGAGGATCGGTTGGGCCATGCCGCCGTCCCCGACTTCAGCCTGACCGAGAACACCCTGCTGACCGCGGGCAGCCGCAAGTCCCTGGTCCGCGGCGGGCTGATCGACCACAAGGCCGCACGCGACTATGCGCTGGCGGTGATCGAGGGGTTCGACGTCCGCACCCCCGGCCCCCATGTCGCGGCCCGCGCGCTGTCGGGCGGCAACCTGCAGAAATTCGTCATCGGCCGAGAGGTCATGCAGAACCCGCGCGTGCTGGTCGTGAACCAGCCCACCTGGGGCGTCGATGCGGGGGCTGCGGCCGCCGTGCGGCAATCGCTGCTGGATCTGGCCCGCCAGGGCACTGGCGTCATCGTCATCTCTCAGGACCTGGATGAGCTTTTGGAACTGTCCGACCGTTTCTGCGCCCTGAACGAAGGCCGCCTGTCGCCCCCCGTTCCCACCGACGGGCTGACGCTGGACCGCATCGGCCTGATGCTGGGCGGCGCGCATGGCATGGAAGAGGCGCATCTATGATCACGCTGATCCCCCGCCAAAGCGCCTCGACCGGCTGGCAGATCGCAACGCCGGTGATGGCCGTGCTGGCCACCATGGTCACCGGCGGGCTGCTGTTTTCGCTGCTGGGCCATGACCCGGTCGCGGCGATCCGCACGATCTTCTGGGACCCGCTGTTCGGCCCCGCCGCCAGCTATTCCCGCCCGCAGCTGCTGATCAAGGCCGCACCCCTGATCCTGATCGCGTCCGGGCTGGCCATCGGCTTTCGCGCGGGCATCTGGAACATAGGGGCCGAGGGACAGTACATCATCGGCGGCCTCACCGGCGCCGCCGTCGCGCTGGCGCTGTACCCGCTGGAGGCGTGGTGGATCTTCCCGCTGATGGTCGCGGCGGGACTGGCGGGGGGCTGGGCCTGGGGCATTATCCCCGCGATGCTGCGCAATTGGTTCGGAGCGTCGGAAATTCTGGTGTCGCTGATGCTGGTCTATGTCGCGCAGCGGGTGGCGGCCTGGATGGCCTTCGGCCCGATGCGCAACCCGCAGGGCATGGGCTTTCCCGGATCGCGCAACCTGCAGCAATACCCGTCCGCCGCGAACCCCGAACTGATCGCCGGGACCGGCGCGCATTGGGGGGTCGTGGCCGCCGCCGTGGCCGTTCTGGCCACCTGGTTCCTGATGAGCCGCCACATCCGCGGGTTCCACATCCGCGCCGCCGGCACCGCGCCCCGCGCCGCCCGTTTCGCGGGGGTGCGTCCGCAGACGTTGGTGGCCTTCTGCCTGGGCCTGTCGGGGGCACTGGCCGGTGCCGCGGGCCTGTTCGAGGTCGCGGGCCCCGCAGGCCAGGTCACCGACAAGCTGGGCGTCGGATACGGGTTCACCGCGATCATCGTGGCGTTCCTGGGGCGGCTGCATCCGGTGGGCATCCTGCTGGCGGGGCTGCTGCTGGCGCTGACCTATATCGGGGGGGAACTGGCGCAGATGACCATGGCCCTGCCCGCCGCCACCGTGCAGGTGTTCCAGGGGATGCTGCTGTTCTTCCTGCTGGGCTTCGATCTGCTGACCCGGTTCCAGATCCGCCGGAGGGCGCGCGCATGATGATCGACCCGCTTTCCGTCTTTCTGCTGCTGATCTCGGCCTCGACCCCGATCCTGTTCGCCGCCTTGGGCGAGCTGGTCGTGGAACGCGCGGGCGTCCTGAACCTGGGGGTCGAGGGCATGATGATCACCGGAGCGCTGGCAGGGTTCGCCGCCGCCTATGCCAGCGGCAACCCGTTTCTGGGGTTCGCCGTGGCCGCCTTGGCGGGGGCCACCATATCGCTGCTGTTCGCGGCACTGACCCAGCTGTTTCTGGCCAACCAGGTCGCATCCGGGCTGGCGCTGACGCTGTTCGGGTTGGGCCTGGCCGCGATGTTCGGCAAGCCCTTCGAAGGCGTCAAGGCGCCCGCCATGCCCATCGGTCCCCTGCGCATCAACTGGATCGTCTGGCTGGGGCTGATCATGGTGCCGGTCGTCTGGTGGTTCCTGAACCGCACCCGGCGCGGGCTGATCCTGCGCGGCGTGGGCGAAAACCACGAGGCGGCCCATGCCCTGGGCTATGACGTGCGCCTGACCCGGCTGGCGGCCATCGCCTTTGGCGGCGCCATGGCGGGCATCGGCGGGGCGTTCATTTCCATCGCTACGGTCCTGCAATGGACCGAAGGCATGACCGCGGGCGCGGGCTGGATCGCGCTGGCCATCGTGGTGTTCTCCAATTGGACCGCGCCGGGCGTGCTGGCGGGGGCGTGGCTGTTCGGCGGCGTCACCGTGCTGCAGCTGCGCCTGCAGGCGGCGGGCGTTGCGGTGCCGGTGCAGCTGTTGTCGATGGCGCCCTATCTGGCGACCATCATCGTGCTGGTGGCCATCTCGGCCCGGCAGAAATATTCGCGGCGCGCGGGGGCGGCTGCCCCCGGCTCGCTTGGCACCAATTTCCACGCGCTGCGGTAGAACCGCAGCCGATCACTGCAGAGAGGGATCACTATGCTTCGCAGGACACTTCTGGCCACCGCATCGGCCACGCTGATGGCCTTGGCCGCGCCGGCCATGGCCCAGGACGAGCCGCTCAAGATCGGCTTTATCTACGTGGGCCCGGTGGGCGACGGCGGCTGGACCTATCAGCACGACCTTGGCCGCCAGGCGATCGAGGCCGAATACGGCGACCGGGTGGAAACCACCTTCATCGAGAGCGTCCCAGAGGGCGCCGATGCCGAACGCGCCCTGACCCAGCTGGCGCTGGCGGGCAACCAGCTGATCTTCGCGACCAGCTTCGGCTTCATGGACCCGGTGATGAACGTCGCGGCCCGTTTCCCCGACATCAAGTTCGAGCACGCCACCGGCTACAAGACCGCCGAGAACGTCGCCGTCTATGACGCCCGTTTCTACGAGGGTCGCGCGGTCACCGGCACCATCGCGGGCCATATGACGGAATCGAACAAGATCGGCTATATCGGGTCCTTCCCGATCCCCGAGGTGATCCAGGGCATCAACGCCAGCTTCATCCACGCCCGCAAGGTCAACCCCGAGGTCGAGATGCGCGTCGTCTGGGCCTATAGCTGGTTCGACCCGGCGAAAGAGGCCGAGGCCGCATCGGCCCTGCTGGCCGAAGGCGTCGACGTGATCCTGCAGCACACCGATTCGACCGCACCCCTGGCGCAGGCCCAGCAGGCCGGGGCCATCGGGTTCGGTCAAGCCAGCGACATGGCGGCCTTTGCCCCCAGCCCGCGCGTGGCATCCATCATCGACGACTGGTCGCCCTATTACATCAAGCGCGTCGGCCAGATGCTGGACGGCACCTGGGAAACCGGCGCCAGCTGGGCGGGCATCGGTGACGGAGAGGTCGTGATCGGAGAGATCACCGACGCCGTCCCCGCCGAGGTCAAGGCCGAGGCCGAGGCCCTGCGCGACGCCATCGGCGCGGGCGAATACCACCCCTTCACCGGCCCGCTGAACAAGGCCGACGGCACCGTCTGGCTGGCCGAGGGAGAGACCGCATCGGACGAGGACCTGCAGTCGATGAACTTCTACGTCGAAGGCATCACCGCGCAGATCCCGCAATAAGCGGCTTTCGCCACTCCATGACGTGGAACCAGGGTGCGTCGCGATAGCGGCGCACCGTCCCGGGCGGGCCGCCGGTGGGCTGCGGCTCCTCGAAATGGGTCATCACCAACCCCTGCCCCAGCAGCGCCTGCAGATAGGTCTGAAACGGCCGGTGCCAGTTGCGCACCGTGATGCCGCGCCAGCTGACCCATTCCGCGCGCGGATCGGCATAGCCGTTCATCACGAATTCCCGGCTGTCATCGGCGCGCCTGCGCCAGGTCCCAGCCGTGCTGAAGCTGTTCAGGTTCGCGATCAGCAGCCGCCCGCCGGGGCGCAGGATACGCGCCATCTGGGCCACCGCCTCCTCCAGCCCGTCGATGTCGATCAGCGTCAGATAGCTGACCACCAGATCGGTCGATGCGTCGTCCAGCGGCAGCGCCTCGGCCCGCGCGTCCAGATAGCGCCCGCCGGGGTCGCGCGCCGCCGCCGTGGCGCGCAGATCGGCGGTGGGCTCCACGCCGATGGGGTCGATCCCTTGGGCGCGCATCAGGCGGCAGAACCGCCCCTCGCCGCAGCCCACGTCCACCGCGTCGCGCGCCCCCGAGGCACGGACCCGCGCCAGCATCGGCGCGTCCAGCACATGACGGCGCGAGAAATCGCCCTCGGACCCCATATCCGCGATCCAGGCGCGGGCGGATGCCTCCCACCCATTATCCGGCATCAGCCCATCCGTTCGCTGGCATAGCTGCCCGGTGAGGGCGGAAAGACCACCGTCTTGGCCGCGTTCAGGAACACCCGCCCGTGGATATGGGCATGGACCGCGCGGGCCAGGACCTGCGCCTCGACATCGCGGCCCAGGGACACGTAATCGCCGGGGCTTTGGGCATGGGTCACGCGGACGGTGTCCTGTTCGATGATCGGGCCCTCGTCCAGGTCGGCGGTGACGTAATGGCTGGTCGCGCCGATCAGTTTCACGCCCCGCTCATACGCCTGCTTGTAGGGGTTCGCGCCTTTGAAGCTGGGCAGGAAGGAATGGTGGATGTTGATGATCCGCCCCGACATCTGCTGGCACATCCGGTCCGACAGCACCTGCATATAGCGCGCCAGCACCACCAGTTCTGCCCCGCTCTGCTCGATGATCTCCATCTGGCGGGCCTCGGCCTCGGCCTTGTTTTCGGGCGTCACCCGGATCATGTGGAAGGGGATGTCGTGGTTCACGACGACCTTCTGGTATTCATGGTGGTTCGACACCACCCCCACGATGTCGATGGGCAGCGCGCCGATGCGCCAGCGATACAGCAGATCGTTCAGGCAATGCCCGAACCGGCTGACCATGATCAGCACCTTCTTTTTCACCGAATCGTCGGTGATCTCGACCTCCATGCCGAACCGCGTGGCGATGGCGGCAAAGGTCGCGCGCAGGCTGTCCAGGGTCGCGGCCCCCTCGGACCGGAAACTGACCCGCATGAAGAACCGGCCCGTCTCGACATCGTCGAACTGGGCGCTGTCGGTGATGTTGCAATCCGCATCCGCCAGCGCGCCGGAAATCGCCGCGACGATGCCGCGGGTCGAGGCGCAGGTCACGCGCAGGGTAAAGGTCTTCATCTGTGGTCCCCGTTTTGCCGATGGCGCGAACGCCACCGGCATTTCAACGCATTGCCCGCAAAGGGCAATCACGTTTGCGACGGCACGGGGCCGCCCGCGACATCAGGCCCCGAACGTCAGGCAGCCGGCAGCCGCGCCTCGACCATGCCGGCATACCAGCTGGAGCCCGCCGGGATCGCCTCGTCGTTGAAGTTGTAGGCGGGGTGATGGACCATCGCCGTGTCGCCATTGCCGACCCAGATATAGGCGCCGGGGCGTTCGTTCAGCATATAGCTGAAATCCTCGCCGCCCATCATCGGCTGCATGTCCATGTCCACATCGCCCGATATCGCGCGGGCCACGTCGGCGGCCCAATCGGTCGCCAGCGGGTCATTCATCGTGACCGGATAGCCGCGCTGATAGTCGACCTCGGCGGTGGCACCCATCGCGGCGGCGATGTTGGTGGCGACGCGCTTGATCCCCTCCTCCAGCTGGTCGCGGACCTCGGGGGCCAGGCTGCGGGCGGTGCCTTTCAGCTTGACCACCTGCGGGATCACGTTATGCGCCGTCGAATCCGTGCTGACCACGCACACAGAGATCACCGCGTTCTTCAGCGGGTCGATGTTGCGCGCCACGACCGATTGCAGCGCCACGATGATCTGCGCGGCGGTCAGGGTGGTGTCGATGCATTCGTGGGGCTTGGCGGCATGGCCGCCCTTGCCGGTCACGGTGATGTCGAACTGATCGGCCGCCGCCATCATCGCGCCGGGCCGGATCGAGAACTGGCCCACCGGCATGCCCGGCATGTTGTGCATGCCGTAGAACTCGTCGATCTTCCAGCGGTCGACCAGACCGTCCAGCACCATCGCCTCGCCGCCGGCGCCGCCTTCTTCCGCGGGCTGGAAGATGACCACGGCGGTGCCGTCGAAATTGCGCGTCTCGGCCAGGTATTTCGCCGCGCCCAGCAGCATGGCGGTGTGGCCGTCATGGCCGCAGGCATGCATCTTGCCCGGCGTCTTGGAGGCATATTCCACGCCCGTCTGCTCGATGATCGGCAGGGCGTCCATATCGGCGCGCAGGCCCACAACGCGGCCCTTGCTGTCCGTGCGGCCCTTGATCACACCCACGACGCCGGTGCGGCCCACGCCCTCGGTGACCTCGTCACAGCCGAATTCGCGCAGCAGATCGGCCACGCGGCCCGCGGTGCGGTGGACATCGTACAGCAGCTCGGGATGTTCGTGGAAATCGCGGCGCCAGGCGGTGATTTCGGGCAGCAGTTCGGCAAAGCGGTTCTTGACGGGCATGGGTGTCTCCTTCGGGCGCAGCGTGGCGATTTCCTGCATGATCTGCAAGAGGGGCGGAGGCCGCCTCCCGGCCCCTGCCCGAAAAACGATCAGCCGTGTGTGATGGGGTCGACCAGCACGCGATGACCCGGCGCGACCTCGCGGTACACGGACGGCTTGGCCGCGTAATCGACCGGGTGGATGGGCGACGGGATCGGCCGGAAGGTCAGGTCCTCGCTGATCTTCTTTTGGCGCGGATCGGCCACGGGCACGGCGGACATCAGCTGGCGGGTATAGCTGTGCTGGGGGTTCTCAAAGACCTGCTGGCGGGTGCCCATCTCGACGATGCGGCCCAGATACATGACGCCGACATGGTGGCTGACGCGTTCCACGACCGCCATGTCATGGCTGATGAACAGCATGGAAATACCCAGATCCTGCTGCAGTTCCATCAGCAGGTTCAGCACCTGCGCCTGGACCGACACGTCCAGCGCGGAGACGGCCTCGTCGGCCACGATCAGCTTGGGGTTCAGCGCCAAAGCGCGGGCGATGGCGATGCGCTGACGCTGGCCGCCCGACATCTCGTGCGGGTAGCGGCGCATGAAGCTGCGCGGCAGCTCCACCCGGTCGAACAGGGCGGCGATGCGGTCCTGGCGTTCCGATTTGCTGCCGATGCCGTAATTCTCCATCGGCTCGGCCACCTGGTCATACAGCTTCATATGCGGGTCCAGGCTGGCGAAGGGGTCCTGAAAGATCATCTGCATGTCGCGCCGCGCACGCCGCAGCGCGCCCTGCGACAGGCCGATGATGTCCGTGCCGCCCAGATCGACGGTGCCCGATTCGGGCTCGACCAGGCGCAGGATCGACCGCCCGCAGGTCGATTTTCCGCAGCCCGATTCCCCCACCAGCGACAGCGTTTCTCCGGCATTGATGGTAAAACTGACATCCTCGACCGCATGCACCCGCGCGACGGTGCGGCGCAACAGCCCGCCCTTGACGTTAAAGCGCGTGGTCAGGTTCCGCACCGTCAGCAGCGGCTTGGGGTCGGTCACGATGATCGGCTCGGGCGCGCCTTGGGTGCCGTCGCCCATCAGGCGCAGGCGTTCGGGGGCCGGTTTGCCAGTCATCTCGCCCAGACGCGGCACGGCGGCCAGCAGCATCTTGGTGTAATCCTTTTGCGGGTTTTCAAAGATCTGCGCGACCGGGCCCTCCTCGACCTTGTCGCCGCGATACATGACCACGACACGGTCTGCCATCTGCGCAACCACCGCCATGTCGTGGGTGATGAAAAGAACGGCAATCTGCTTTTCCCGCTTGAGCCGGTCGATCAGGGCCAGGATCTCGGCCTGGATGGTCACGTCCAGCGCGGTGGTCGGCTCGTCGCAGATCAGCAGGCGCGGCTCGCAGGCCATGGCGATGCCGATGACGACGCGCTGGCGCATGCCGCCCGACAATTCATGCGGATACTGGTCCAGGCGGCGTTCGGGTTCGGGGATGCGGACCTGGCGCAAGATCTCCAGCGCGCGGGCGCGGGCCTCGTGCTTTTTCAGGCCACGATGGGCGATCAGACCCTCGGTCAGCTGGTCGCCCACGGTAAAGACCGGGTTCAGCGCGGTCATCGGCTCCTGAAAGATCATGCCGATTTGGTTGCCGCGGATGTCGCGCATCGCGGCGCTGGACTGGCGGGCCAGATCGATGGGCGTGCCGTTGCCCGGATCGAACATCAGGCTGCCGCCCGCGATGGTGCCGCCGCCATATTCGACCAGCCGCATCAGGGACAGCGAGCTGACCGATTTGCCCGACCCGGATTCGCCCACGACGCAGACACATTCGCCCGGCTTGATGGTAAAGCTGACATCCTTGACGCCGACGACGATGCCGTCATTCGTCTCGAATTCGACCCGAAGTTTCTCAATCGAAACAAGCGGTTTGTCGTCCAGCATGGCAGGCCCCCGGGAAATGTCCAAGACGGCAGGCTAGCCAATGCCCCCGGAAAGTCAAAGCCGAAACCGCAGGCGCGGGCTTGCGCGAATGGTCTTGCTTTTCGCGCGGGCTTCGTTCGATGATGCCTCCATTCCGCAGGGGCAAAACCGAACCTGACCGATGCGGGACCACGACCAAGAACAGGCCCAATGATGGCCGGTGTGACGTGCCAGCCCCACGCACACGACACCCAACAGGAGACCGTGATGAAACTGAATACCGTGTTGATGGGCGCTGTCGCGACGCTGGTGATGGCGCCAGCCGCGATGGCCGAACGGGGCAGCGACGGACAGCTGAGCCTGATTCTGTGGCAGGCCCCCTCGACCATGAACCCCTATTTGTCGGGCGGCACCAAGGAGATGATCGCATCGTCCCTGACGCTGGAGCCGCTGGCGGGTTTCGACGCCGACGGCAACATCTACCTGCGCCTGGCCGCCGAGATGCCCAGCCTTGAGAACGGCGGCATCGCCGAGGATCTGACCTCGGTCACGTGGAAGCTGCGCGACGACATCAAGTGGTCGGATGGCACCGACTTCACCGCCGATGACGTGGTCTTCACCGCCGAATACTGCATGCATCCCGAGGGCGGCTGCTCTCAGCTGGCCAAGTTCGAGGGCGTGGAATCGGTCAAGGCGGTCGATCCGCACACCGTCCGCATCACCTTCACCGAGGCGCGGCCCGACCCCTTCTCGACCTTCGTCGGCTCGCAGACCCCGATCCTGCAGAAGGCCCAGTTCGAGAACTGCCTGGGCGCCAACGCGCCGACCTGCACCGACCAGAACTTTGCCCCCGTCGGCACCGGCGGGTTCCGCGTCACCCAGTTCCTGACCAATGACACGATCAGCCTGGAGGCCAACCCCGAATACCGCGACCCGGCCAAGCCCGCCTTTGCGACGGTGCTGGTCAAGGGCGGCGGCGACGCGGCAGGCGCGGCGCGGTCCGTGCTGGAGACGGGCGAGTTCGACTATGCCTGGAACACCCAGCTGGCCCCCGATGTCATCGCCGGCATGGTCGCCGCCGGTCGCGGCACGGTCTCGGCCGCCTTCGGCAGCCTGGTGGAGCGCATCCACGTCAACCTGACCGACCCGTCCTCGTCGCTGCCCGCGGATGAACGCTCGACCCGCGCCCATCCCCATCCGTTCCTGTCCGACCCGGCGGTCCGCCAGGCGCTGTCCATGGCCATCGACCGCGAACTGCTGGTCGAGATCGGCTATGGCACCGCCGGTCAGCCGACCTGCAACTATGTCCCCGCCCCCGAGGCCTGGGCATCCGACAACACCGACTGCCTGACCCAGGACATCGCGGGCGCCAACGCCCTGTTGGACGAGGCGGGCTGGGTCATGGGCAGCAACGGCATCCGCGCCAAGGACGGGGTCGAGCTGCGCATGGCCTTCCAGACCTCGGTCAACGCGGTGCGCCAGGACTTCCAAGCGCTGATCAAGCAGTGGTGGTCCGAGATCGGCATCGAGACCGAGCTGAAGACCGTCGACGCCTCGATCTTCTTTGGCTCGGATGCGGGTTCGCCCGATACCCTGCAAAAGTTCTATGCCGACGTGCAGATGTATGCCGACAACTTCGACGGCGTGAACCCGACCGCCTACCTGTCCAAGCACACCTGCAACAAGGCGCCCTCGCCCGCGAACCAGTGGCAGGGAGAGGGCATCAGCCGCTTCTGCGACGAGGAATACGACCGCATGGTCGCCGAGCTGGGCGGCATGGTCGATGAGACCGAACGGTCCGAGATGGGCCGCCGGATGAACGACATGCTGACCAAGGACAGCAACGCGATCATCCCGCTGGTCTATCGCGGCACCGCCTCGGCGCATGCCAACTCGCTTGGCGGCGTCCAGCTGAACGCGTGGGACAGCGAGATCTGGAACACCGCCGACTGGTACCGCATCCAGCAGTGACTGTCCCCCGCCGCCCCGGCCCCCGCGACCGGGGCGGCCCCCCTGCGGTCGCGTGACCGCGGTGGCGGCGGTCCACGCCCGCACCCCTTCCGACCCGAGGCGCCATGCTGACATTCACCATCCGCCGGCTGTTCCTGGCGATCCCGACGCTGTTGTTCATCTCCCTTGTGATCTTCCTGCTGCTGGAGGCATCGCCGGGCGACCCCTTGGGCGACGTGCCCCTGACCGTCCCCCCCGAGGTGCGCGAACGCATGCGCGCCGCCCTTGGCCTGGGCGAACCCTGGCCCGTCCGCTATGTCCTGTGGCTGAAACAGTTCTTCTGGGTCGAGCCGCTCTACTGGACCGACCGGTGGTTCGGCACCGATTTCAGCCAGGGCGCGCAGCGCATCGTCAGTTATCAGTCGCGCAGCCCGGTCTTTGACGTGATCGCGCAGCGCCTGCCGCAGACCCTGACCGTGGTGGGCATGTCCTATGTCATCGGCATCATGATCGCCGTGCCCATCGGCATCCTGTCGGCCTATCGGCAGTACAGCCTGTTCGACCAGATCGGCACCTTCGTGTCGATGATCGGCTTTTCGATGCCGACCTTCTTCACGGGCGTCGTGCTGATCATCGTCTTTGGCGTGAACCTGCAATGGTTCCCCTCGGTCTATGACACCACGCTGGTGGTGCGGGACTGGGACAGCTTTCTGGCGCAGGCGCGGCAGATGGCCATGCCGGTCACCGTTCTGGCGCTGTACAACGCGGCGCAGATCAGCCGCTTCATGCGCTCCTCCATGCTGGACAATCTCAGCCAGGACTATATCCGCACCGCCCGCGCCAAGGGCCTGTCGGAACGCAAGGTCGTGCTAAAGCACGCGCTGAGGAACAGCCTGATCCCGGTCGTGACGGTGATCGCGTTGGGCCTGCCCGCGGTCTTCGGCGGCGCGATCATCACCGAACAGGTGTTCCGCGTGAACGGGCTGGGACAGCTCTTGATCTCGTCCATCTATGCCAATGACATCCCGATGGTGATGACGCTGACCTTCATCTTCGCCATCCTGATCGTCACCTTCACCCTGATCGCAGACATCCTCTACGGGGTGCTGGACCCGAGGATCCGCTATGACTGAGCCGACCCGCACCCCCTCCTCTGACCTGGCCGCCGCCGGTGGCGCGGCCACCCCCGCAGCCGCCAGCCCCCCGGTCGTGCCCGCCCCCGAAACCGTGGCCCATCGCAGCCAATGGTCCGATGTCTGGCGCCAGTTCCGCCGTCACCGGGGCGCGATGGTGGCGCTGTCGCTGTTCGTGGGGATCATCCTGTTCGTCTCCATCGGCCCGCTGCTGTGGCGGATCGATCCGACCTTCGTGGACATCCGCGCCCGCAATCAGGGCTTCTCTCTGGCCCATCCCCTGGGCACCGACCAGCTGGGCCGCGACCTGCTGGCGCGGCTGATGGCCGGGGGGCAGGTCTCGATCGCGGTGGGCCTGACGGCCATGACCATCGCGATCTTCCTGGGCAGCCTGATCGGCATCCTGTCGGGCTTCTTCCGCAGGCTGGACGCGCCCCTGATGCGCATGACCGAGCTGTTCCTGGCCCTGCCGCTGCTGCCTCTGCTGCTGCTCATGGTGACCCTGTTCCGCGAGCCTCTGTCTCAGACCTTCGGGCCCGCGCTTGGCATCTTCTTCCTGATCGTGACCGCCATCGGCGCGACCAGCTGGATGCAGGCCGCCCGCATCGTCCGCGGAGAGGTCCTGGGCCTCAAGGAACGCGAGTTCATCCTGGCCGCGCGCTCCATCGGCACGCCCTCGCACCGGATGGTGACGCGGCACATCCTGCCCAACGTGATGTCGCCGATCATGGTGGCCGCGACCCTGGGCATCGCCACCGCGATCATCACCGAAAGCGCGCTGTCCTTTCTGGGCCTGGGCTTCCCGCCCGACTTCCCGACCTGGGGACGGCTGCTGTTCGACGCGGTCGATCAGATGGTGCTGTATCCGTGGCGGGTGATCTTTCCCGGCCTTCTGATCTCGCTGACGGTGCTGTGCGTGAATTACATCGGCGACGGGTTGCGCGACGCCATGGACCCCCGCATTCGGGGGCGCTGACCGAAAAGGGGGGCCGAGCAGCCCCCCTTTTGCGTTTCAATAGGCCGCGCTGCCGCTGCCCGCAGGCAGGGCGCCATAAGGCAGCCAAATCGTCTTGGACCGCGTCGCATGGTGCAGGAACGCCTCGCCCTGCGCCTGAGGGCCGGTCCAGTCGCGCGCGGGCACAGCCCAGACGGGCTTCAGGTTCCCCGCCGCCGCCCGGTCCACCGCCGCAAGGCCTGCCGCGGGGCCTGCGTGCCAGAAGCCCGCGACCTCCTCATGGGCGGCCAGCGGCACGGCCAGATCGGCACAGACACCGGTCACGATATTGACGACCCCGGCAGGCAGGTCCGACGTGTCGAACACCTGATACAGGTCCGTCACCGCCAACGGATCGTCCTGCGCGGGGATCGCCACGACCGCATTGCCCATCGCGATCGCGGGCAGCACCAGCGACAGGAACCCCGCCAGCGGCTGCGCATTCGGGCAGGCGATGCCGATCACCCCCATCGGCTCGGGGATGACGGTGACCAGATGACCCGGCTTGGCCTGCACGGTCGCGCCGTCGAACTTGTCGGCCCAGGCGGCATAGTGGAACGCGCGGGCAATGGCCGCATCGACTTCGGCCCGGCTGGTGCGGGCGGCGAATTCCGCGGCCCGCGCCGACAGGTTCTCGGCGACGTAATACAGGACCTGCGCGCGGGCATGACCGCCCGCCGCTGCCCATTTCCCGGCCTTGGTCGCGGCCTCGACCGCGTTGCGGATATCCTTGCGGCTGCCCAGCGGGGCCAGCCCGCCCGGCACCGCATACATCGCGCCCCCGTCCGGCCGCTTCTGCGCGCCGCCGTAATACAGCTTGGCCGTGCGGTCGATGCCGGGCTGCGGCGCCGCCCCGTCGGTCACAGCGACAACCGCCTTGGGCGCGACCTCTCGCGCGGCTTTCACCGCGGGCGCGGCCAGATAGTCGCGCATCCCCGAGGCCCCGCCCTCGCGGCCATAGCCGCTTTCGCGATAGCCGCCAAATGGGGCGGCAGCGTCGAACATGTTGGCACCGTTGATCCAGATGACCCCGGCCTTGATGCGCGCGGCCATGTCGGTGGCGACCGTCGCGCTTTCCGACCAGACCGACCCGGCCAGACCATAGCAGGTGTTGTTGGCCAGCTCGACCGCCTCATCCGCGGTGCGGAAGGTGGACAGCGTGGCGATGGGGCCAAAGATCTCCTGCTCCATGCCCGGATTGGCGGGGGCGATGTTCTTCAGGTATCCCGGCGCGATAAAGCATCCGTCCTGCGCCTGGCCGCCGATCAGTTCGGCGCCCGCATCGGTCGCGGCGCGACAGATCGACAGGATGCGCTCCTTTTGCACCGGATCGACGATGGCGCCGATATCGGTGGACTTGTCCAGCGGCGCGCCGACGCGCAGGCGGGCCATGCGGGTCGACAGCAGACCCTCGAACCGTTCGGCCACGGATTCCGCCACCAGGATGCGCGACCCGGCGCAGCAGACCTGGCCCTGGTTGAACCAGATGCTGTCCACCACGCCCTCAACGGCAGCGTCCAGATCGGCATCCTCCATGACGACAAAGGGCGACTTGCCGCCCAGCTCCAGCGTCAGGCGGCGTCCGGTTCCGGCCAGGGCGGTGGCGATGCCGCGCCCGACCTCGGTCGAGCCGGTAAAGGCGATCTTGTCGACCTCGGCCGCGACCAGCGCCGCGCCCGTCGCACCGTCACCGGTCACGATGTTCACGACGCCCGCGGGCAGGCCGACCTCCTGACAGATCTCGGCGAATGCCAGCGCGGTCAGGGGGGTGTATTCGGCGGGTTTCAGCACGACCGTGTTGCCCGCAGCCAGCGCCGGGGCGATCTTCCACGCCAGCATCAGCAGCGGGAAGTTCCACGGAATGATCTGCCCGCAGACGCCCAGGGGCGCGTGGCCCGGAAACTGCGTGTCGCGCAGTTCGGCCCAGCCCGCATGATGATAGAAATGCCGCGCAACCAGCGGCACGTCGATGTCGCGCGCCTCGCGGATCGGCTTGCCGTTGTCCAGCGTCTCCAGGACCGACAGGAACCGCTCGCGTTTCTGCACATGCCGCGCGATGGCGTACAGATACCGCGCCCGTTCCGTACCCGACAGCGCGGCCCAGCCCCGCTGCGCCTTGCGCGCGGCCTTGACCGCCGCCGTCACGTCACCCTCGGACCCCTGCGTCACGCGGGCCAGCAGGTCGCCGGTCGCGGGGTCGCGGGTCTCGAACAGGTCTCCGGGCTTGGTAAAGCTGCCGTTGATGAAATGGCCGAACGTGCCGCGCCGGGCCAGCCAGTCGCGGGCCGCCGACGCGTCCTCGGTCGAGGGGCCGTATTCCATCGTCTGCATGATCTCGCTCACTTTGGTCATCGGATCCTCAGGCAATCGCTTGGCGGTGGGCGGCCGCATAGCGGCCCGTCACGTGGTGGCTGATCTGGCGCTCGATATCGCCCAACAGGCTGGAGGCGCCGATGCGGAACAGGTCCGGGGCCAGCCAGTCGCGGCCCAGCTCCTCGTTCATCAGGACCTGCCAGCTGATCGCGTCCTTGGCGGTGCGCAGCCCGCCTGCGGGCTTGAAGCCCACCTTGATGCCGGTCCGGGCGTGAAAATCGCGGATCGTTCGGACCATCACCAGGCTGACCGGCAGGGTCGCGTTCACGCCCTCCTTGCCGGTCGAGGTCTTGATCCAGTCCGACCCGGCCTGCATCGCCACATGGCTGGCGCGGGCCACATTCTCCAGCGACTTCAGATCGCCGGTGGCCAAGATCGCCTTCATCCGCGCCGCGCCGCAGGCCTCGCGCATGGCGCGCAATTCGTCATACAGCGCCGCCCAATTGCCCTGCAGCACATGGGCGCGGGTGATGACGATGTCGATCTCGTCCGCGCCCTGATCCACGGCATAGCGGATTTCGGCCAGGCGCAGGTCCAGCGGCATCAGGCCTGCGGGAAAGCCCGTCGCCACGCTGGCCACCGGGATGCCGCTGTTGCCCAAGGCGCGCTTTGCGGGCGCCACCATCGTCGGATAGACGCAGACCGCGCCTGTGGTCAGCCCGGTCACGCCCACGGCCTCCAGCAGGTCGGCGGCGATGGGCTGGCGCGCCTTGGCGCACAGCCGCGCCACGCGGTCGGGCGTGTCGTCGCTCGCCAGCGTGGTCAGGTCGATGCAGCGTACCGCGTTCAGCAGCCAGGCCGCCTGATGATCCTTCTTCAGACTGCGCCGCGTGGGCAGGCTTGCGGCCCGGCGTTCGACGGCGGGCGTGTTGATCCGCAGACCGTCGAACCAGTCCAGATGCAGGTCGGTGCCGGGGTTGGTCATGCCTGTCTCCTGATGGTGGTGCGCTGGCGGAACTGGGCCCACATCCGCCAGACCAGCACCAGCAGCGCCAGCAGCACGCCGCAGATGATCAGCGCGGCCCAGTTGGTCGGGCGGTCATCGGGCCCCGCGACCGTGTTGATGGAAATGGCGTTGGGATAGGTCGACATCCACGGCAGCCGCCAGCCATAGGCCGTCACGCTGACCCAGATCGGGCTTTGGGCCGAGGATTGCAGGTTCGTGGCCTCGGCCTGCAGGTTCGCGCTGTCATATTTGAAATAGGGCGGCCAGACCCAGCCCGTATCCTCGTTGCGATAGACGAAGACCCGCCCGCCCGGCCGCACCGCATCGATGAACCGCACGTCGCGCTGGCCTTGGGCGTTTTCCACCGTGCCGGTGCTGTCCGAGGCCCAGAAGATGCTGGCCGAGGGCGGGATCGCCGTCAGCCGGTTATAGGTGTTGCTGATCCGCACCGTGTTCTGCGACGGCAGGGCATAGTCCAGAAGGGCAAAGATCAGGACGCCGAACAGGACGCCCGCGACGACGCGCGCATAATACAAAGGCATCTCCTATTGCCAGTTGACCAGAATGACGATGGCCAGGATGGCCGCCGTCGGCAGCACGAAGACCAGCAGGGTCAGCCTTGCGCGCAGGCTGCGGTTGAAGCCGGTCATCGCCTTGGCGACGAACGCGCGGCGCGCGGCGGTGTTCCCGGCCTGATCGGGATGGCGCGCATCCCACCGATCCTCCAGCCGCTCGACCTGCTGCGACCGCACATAGAGGCGCAGCAGGACGTAAAACACCATCTGCACCACCAGCAGGACCAGCCACAGCCGGATGAACGCCACACCATACCCCCTTGTCGTCACGGCCCTCACCCTATCATGCTGCGCGCGACGCAGACCAGCCGTCGCGTCGCGTCACAGGGGGCCATGCAACCCGTTGACGCCGCGCGGCGTTTCCGGCTCGCGCAGGATCAGGGATGAGGCATGACCGAACAGCAGGTGCTCAGGCAATCGATCGTGATGGTCTTCGTCGTGGCCGCCGCGGGGATCGGCTTTGGGCTGGCCTCGGGCTCGGCCTCGATCATCTTCGACGGGATCTATTCGCTGACCGACGCGGTGATGACCACCGTGGCGCTGCTGGTGTCGTCGCTGATCACGCAGCGCCTGTCCGAACGCCGCCAGGCCCGGCTGGTCCAGCGTTTCACCATGGGGTTCTGGCATCTGGAGCCGATGGTCCTGGGCCTGAGCGGCATCCTGCTGACCGGGGCCGCGATCTATGCGCTGGTCATGGCGGTCAGCAGCCTGCTGACCGGGGGGCGCGATCTGGATTTCGGGCGCGCCATCGCCTATGCGGCCGTCGTCGTCGTCATCGCGGTGACGATGGCCTGGCGCAACCGGCGCGCCAACCGCACGATCGGGTCGAACTTCGTGGCGCTGGACGTCAAGGGCTGGACCATGTCGGCGGGGCTGACCGGCGCGCTGCTGGTGGCCTTCGTGCTGGGCTGGGCGATGCAGGGGACCGCGCTGGACCACCTGACGCCCTATGTGGACCCGGCGGTGCTGGCGCTGGTCTGTCTGGTGATGATCCCCCTGCCGATCCCGGTGATCCGCCAGGCGCTGGCCGATATCCTGCTGATCACGCCTGCCGATTTCAAGGCCGACATCGACCGCATCGCCCGCGAGGTGGTGGCCCAACACGGCTTTCTGGACCACCGCGCCTATGTCGCCCGCGTCGGTCGCGGCCGCCAGATCGAGCTGTATTTCATCGTCCCCCCTGGCCAGCCCCCCCGCCCGCTGGAGGATTGGGACGCCATCCGCGACCAGATCGGCGACGCCATCGGCGGCGATATCGACAACCGCTGGCTGACCATCGCCTTTACCACCGACCCGGAATGGGCCGACTGACAGGAGCCTTGCCATGACCTCGACCGCGCTAACGGACCCACGCCGCGACCTGCAGGCCGAACTGGACCGCCTGGCCGCCCGCCAGCTGGCCGGGCGCGGCCTGCTGATGCGCGGGGTCGAGGCCGTGGGCCGCATGACCGAAGGTGCCGCGACCACGCTGCTGGGCCTGTCGCCCGTCGCGCTGGAGACGGTGATGGAAAGCGCGTTCCGACAGCTTTATGACCTGTCGGCACGCGGCGACGGCATCAGCGTGGTGCGCGACGCGCCCCTGGTCGCCAACCGCGCGGCGGCGGTGCTGTCAGGCGCCACCGGCGGCTGGTTCGGAGTGGCGGGCATCGTGCCCGATCTGGTCGCCTCGACGACCGTGATCTTCAACTCCATCCAGAAGGTCGCGCGACAGCACGGTTTCGACACCACCGACCCGCAGGTGCGGCTGGAATGCCTGGCGGTGTTCCAATACGGCGAACCCGGTCAGGACGGCGACGCGGCGGCGCAGTCGTTCCTGGCGAACCGCCTGCTGACCAACGGCCAGACCGTGTCCGCGCTGATCACCCGCTTTGCCGGACAGTTCGCGACCCGCCTGACCACCAAGCTGGGCGCACAGGCGGTGCCGGTGCTGGGGGCTGCCACGGGGGCGGCGATCAACTATGCCTTCCTGGACTATTACGAAAGGGTGGCGGGCATTCATTTCCGCCTGCTGCGGCTGGCGCAGGACCATCCGGGCGTGGACGTGGACGCGGCCTACACCCAGGCGCTGACCCGCGCCGGACAGCCCCGCCTGTCGCGCCGTCAGAAGGGGACGTCGTCGCCCCCGCCCCCCGGCTGAACATAGGCCGCCTTGATGTTCTTGAACCCCGCCTCGAACTGGACGGTCAGCGTGTCCTCGGCGATGCCCATCACCTGACCCTCGCCGAATTTGGCATGGGTCACGCGGTCGCCCACGGTGAATCGCGACGCGGGCGCCGCGTTGATCGTGACCGGGGTGCGATGCGCGGGGCTGCCCCGCTCCGCCGCGCGGGTCTGCATCCGCTTCCAGCCGGGCGAATTGTACACATCGGCCTTCTGCACCCGTTCTTCCATCCGGGTGCCGCCCGCCATCGCCATCGCCGCGCCATAGCCGCCGCCATACAGGCCCGGCGGGGTCAGCACCTCGACATGCTCTTCGGGCAGCTCGTCGATGAAGCGCGACGGCAGGGCGCTCTGCCACTGGCCGTACAGGCGCCGGTTCCCGGCAAAGGTGATCGTGGCCAGCCGCTCGGCGCGGGTGATGCCGACATAGGCCAGCCGCCGCTCCTCCTCCAAGCCCTTGGTGCCCTGCTCGTCCATGGCGCGCTGGTTGGGGAACAGACCGTCCTCCCATCCCGGCAGGAACACGACCGGAAACTCCAGCCCCTTGGCGCCGTGCAGGGTCATGATGCTGACCTGTTCGCCATCGTCGCCATTGTCGCGGTCCATGACCAGCGACACGTGCTCAAGGAACCCCTGCAGGTTCTCGAACTCCTCCAGTGCCTTGACCAGCTCCTTGAGGTTGTCCAGCCGCCCCGGCGCGTCGGGCGACTTGTCGTTCTGCCACATCGCGGTATAGCCCGATTCGTCCAGCACCCGCTCGGCCAGTTCAACGTGGTTCACGCCGTCGCGCACCGCCATATGCGACCGACCCGTAAGCGCCACGAAATCGCGCAGGTTGGCCAGCCCCTTGCCACCCAGCTGCTTGTCCTCGACCACGATCCGCGCGCCTTCCAGCAGGTTCACGCCGTTCTGGCGCGCCGCATGCTGGACCGTCTGCAGCGCCTTGTCGCCAAGGCCGCGCTTGGGCGTGTTCACGATCCGCTCAAAGGCCAGATCGTCGTCGGGCGACACCACCAGCCGGAAATAGGCCATCGCGTCGCGGATCTCCTGCCGCTCATAGAACCGTGGCCCGCCGATCACCCGATAGGGCAACCCGATGGTCATGAACCGGTCCTCAAACGCCCGCATCTGATGCGACGCCCGCACCAGAATGGCGATGTCGTTCAGCCCGACACGGCCCAACGCCGCGCGATGTCCGCCCTGGAACGCCTCGATCTCCTCGCCGATCCAGCGCGCCTCGGCCTCGCTGTCCCAATGCCCGATCAGGCGCACCGGCTCTCCGGGTTCGGCATCGGTCCACAGCGTCTTGCCCAACCGCCCCTGGTTCGTCGCGATCAGCCCCGACGCCGCTCCCAGAATCTGCGGGGTGGACCGGTAATTCTGCTCCAGCCGGATCACCTCCGCGCCCGGAAAATCCTTCTCGAACCGCAGGATGTTGCCCACCTCGGCCCCGCGCCAGCCATAGATCGACTGGTCATCGTCGCCCACGCAGCAGATGTTGCGATGCGCCTGCGCCAGCAGCCGCAGCCACATGTACTGGGCCACGTTCGTGTCCTGATACTCGTCCACCAGGATATAGCGGAACCGGTCCTGCCACTGCCGCAGCACGTCCGGATGCGCCTGGAACAGAATCACGCAATGCATCAGCAGATCGCCGAAATCGACCGCGTTCAGCGTCAGCAGCCGGTCCTGATAGGCCGCGTACAGCTTGCCGCCATGCCCGTCGAAGGCCTCGCCCTCGCCCCGCGGCAGGTTGGCGGGCGTGATGCAGCGGTTCTTCCAGCCGTCGATCAGATGCGCCAGCTGCCGCGCGGGCCAGCGCTTCTCGTCGATATTCTCGGCCGCGATCAGCTGCTTCAGCAGGCGGATCTGATCATCCGTGTCCAGAATGGTGAAACTCGGCTTCAGATGCAGCGACCCATGCCCGATCAGCTCGGCGTGCCGCCGCAAAATCTTGACGCTGATGCTGTGAAACGTGCCCAGCCATGGCATCCCCTCGACCGCATCGCCCAGCAGGCGGCCGATCCGGTCCTTCATCTCGCGCGCGGCCTTGTTGGTGAAGGTCACCGCCAGCAGCTGCCCGGGCCGGGCCTTGCCCAGCATCAGCAGATGCGCGATCCGCGTGGTCAGCGCGCGGGTCTTGCCGGTGCCCGCCCCCGCCAGCATCAGGACCGGCCCGTCCAGCGCCTCGACCGCGGCGCGCTGCGCGGCGTTCAGCCCCTCCAGATAGGGCGCGGGCCGCGCGGCCATCGCGCGCTGCGACAGCGGCACCGCCGCCAGTTCATCGGAATCGTCGAAATGCTCCATCCCGCCAACATAGGCATCGCCGCGCCCCAAGGAAAGCCCGACGTTCGCCCTCCGTTCCCCCCGCCGCGGCAATAGTGCACGGCCCACAGCAGGGGGTCCGGGGGGCGCGCAGCTCCCCCGGCCACCGCGGGACGCAAGATCAGGCGCGCAGCCCCGCGAAGGTCGCCGGGTCCAGCGATGCCTGCGCAAAGGTCGGCCCGCTGGTCAGCAGGCTGACCGCGTCATGCGAGTGCAGCGATTCCTGGTGGCTGGCCACCACGCGGAAATCGCCCACCCGCGGATCGGCCAGCAGCTGCCCCGCAAAGGCGCGCACCGCATCCTCGACAAAGATCGGATTGGCCGCGTTCAGTTCGGCGAATGCCTGCTCATCCTCGCGCTTGACCATCACCTGCGTCTCGGTCGGCACGGCGGCGCGGCACAGCGCGATCACGTCCTCGAACCAGATCCGCTCGGGTCCGTCCATCACCAGCGAAATGCGCGCGATGGATCGCTGCGAATGCGGCGTGGCCAGCCGCCCGCGGGTCTGGCGCGCATGTTCCGACAGTTCCAGCGAACAGGGGCAGGTGGACGAATAGACATAATCGACATGCATGACCCGCAGCCGCGTCCCCGCCTGCTCGATCACCTCCAGCGCGATGTCGTAATACTGCCAGCCCGACAGGCCCGACCGCAGGCTGTCCACCCGCACCGGATACGAAAACCGCATCTGGATGCGCGCATCCAGCGCGTCCAGGTCGGTCTTGTAATCGTCCAGCGCGGCCTCCAGCACCGACAGGCTGAACGCGTGGTCGGCATGACCATAGAAGGACCGCATGATCCGCGACATGTTGATGCCCTTGCGGTCCGCCTCCAGGCTGACGGTGCCGGTCACGCTGGTCTCCAGCGTGATTTCGCCCCCGTCACGCACCAGATAGCGGATCGGCAGCCGAAAGTTCGAGATGCCGACATGCTGGATCGCCGTGCGCGCCCCCACGATCAGGCTGGCAGGCCCGTTCTGCAGGTCGGGCAGGCTGTCCTTATAGGCGCCATCGACCCGGAAATCGGCGTCATAGCTGCGGGCAAGGGCGGGATAGGCAGGGGTCAGGGGGCGGATCTCGGTCATGGCGGCCTCCGGCTGTGTGGCAACAGATATAGGGGGCGGTACAAGAATTGTTAGCCCACCTGCCCCCTCCCCGCACCGGGGACGCGGGACAGGATGCCGCAGGACCTCAGCCCTGCAGCGCGGCCAGCAGATCGGCGGTCAGATCGCGCGAATCCTCCAGGCCTACGGACAGGCGCAACAGGCCCGGCGTGATGCCCAGACGCGCCTTATCCTCGTCCGACAGGCGCGAATGAGTGGTGGTCGCCGGATGGGTGACGATGGATTTCGCATCGCCCAGATTGTTTGAGATGGCGATGATCCGCAGCCGGTCCAGCGCGGCGAATGCCGCCTCCTTGCCGCCCACGACCTCCATCGCGATCATCGTGCCGCCAGACCCCATCTGACGCATCGCCAGATCGTGCTGCGGATGGTCGGGCAGGCCCGGATAGATCACCCGCGCCAGACCCGCATGCCCATGCAGCGCCGCCGCGATCGACGCCGCCGCATCGGCCTGGGCGCGCACGCGCAGGTCCATCGTGGTCAGCCCGTTCAGCATGATCCAGGCATGGAACGGGCTGATCGCACCGCCGGTATGCTTCAGATAGGGCTCGGCCACCTCGCGCACGAAATGACGCGTCCCGCAGATCACGCCGGCCAGCGCCCGCCCGCCCCCGTCGATATGCTTGGTCGCCGAATAGATGACCACATCGGCCCCCTGCTCGACCGCCCGGGAAAAGACCGGCGTCGCAAAGACGTTGTCCACGACCACCGTGGCCCCCGCCGCATGGGCCAGATCCGCCACCGCGCGGATGTCGATCACCTCCAGCGTGGGGTTCGACACGCTCTCGAAGAAGACCGCCCGCGTGCCGGGCCGGATCGCGGCCGCCCACTGGTCCAGATCGGTGCCATCGACATAGCTGACCTCGACCCCGAACCGCACCAGCAGGTCCAGGACATACAGGCACGACCCGAACAGCGCCCGCGCCGCCACGACGTGATCGCCGGGCTTGCACATGGCGAACATCGCGCCGTTCACGGCGGCCATGCCGCTGGCGGTGGCGAATGCGTCCTCGGTCCCCTCCAGCGCCGCGATGCGGTCCTCGAACATGCGGCTGGTGGGGTTGCCATAGCGGGCATAGATGAACTCGTCCGGGCCGGTGCCCTGGAACCGCGCCTCGGCCGAGGCCGCGTCGGGATAGACAAAGCCCTGAGTCAGAAAGATCGCCTCGGCCATCTCGCCATATTGGCTGCGGCGGGTGCCGTGATGGACGGCTTGCGTGCGGGGGTGGACGGTCTTGTCGGGCGAAACGCTCATCTGGGCTGCCTTTCCGTGATCGTCTGCGGGGTAATCCCCGCGGCCCGATTGCGCAAGTCCCCCGAAACCGGGCGCGCAATTCTGTCGCGTGGCCGACATCTTGCACGGAGTGCAGATAAACTGTTGTTATTCAGAAACATAGTGGGCTCGCTTGACCAAATCGACAGTTGGAATGACGCCCGCCAGCGGCTATGGTCCCGGCATGGTTCGGACGGAAACGCCCGGACCGGGCCGGAGCCGCGCCTCCGGCATGTTCATGGTCCCTGCACCAGCAGGGTGTTTCACCAGTGCGCCAGAACGTTCCTGCGGTCCTGTTACCCGTGATTGTTTTGTCAGTGCCGACCGTGGGAATCAGTCAGATCCGGGGCGGAGGCATCGCGCCGCCCCGGATGGCGCGGCAAACCTACAGATAGTCGCCGCGCTGCAGACCGTATTTCGCCATCTTCTCGTTCAGCGTCCGGCGCGGCAGGCACAATTCGTCCATCACGCTGGCGATGCTGCCCTTGTGGCGGCGCATGGTGTTGTCGATCAGCATCCGCTCGAAACTTTCGACATATTCCTTCAGCGGCTTGCCCTCGGTCGTGGTGGCCTGCTGGTTGTCCTCGCCATCGGCCATCAGCAGCGACGCGATGGCCCCCGACCCGCGCCGGTTCTGCAGCACCGCGCGCTCGGACACGTTGATCAGCTGGCGGATATTGCCGGGCCAGGGCGCCTGCAGAAGCTGGGCGGCCTCCTGCGCGCTGACCTGGGGCGGCTCGCAGCCATATTCCTCGCTGAACTGCTCGGTCATGCGGGTGAACAGCGCCAGGATGTCCTCGCCCCGCGCGCGCAGCGGCGGCAGGGTGATCTTCAGCGCCGACAGGCGATAGAACAGGTCGGGGCGCAGCGAATCCTCGGCGCGGCGACCCTCGCCGCGGGCATTGCTGATCGCGATGATGCGGGTGTCGGCGGGCGCGCCCTGTTCGCTGATGAAGGCCAGCAGACGCGCCTGCAACCCCTCTGACAGCGCCTCGATATCCTCCAGGCACAGCGTGCCGGCGCGGGCCTCCTCGACGGCGGGCAGCCCGTCCTCGATGGGGCCGAACAGCCGCGCAGCCAGCGCCTCGTCGTTATAGGCCGCGCAGCTGACCGGCACGAATTTCTTGGACGCGCGCGGGCCCACCGCATGCAGCGCATGGGCCACCAGGGTCTTGCCGGTGCCGGTCTCTCCGTCGATCAGGACGTGGCCATCGGCCTGGCCCAGATCCAGGATATCCTCGCGCAGCCGCTCCATCACCGGGCTGGCGCCGATCAGCTTGGACATGACCTGCTGGCCCTCGGACAGGTCGCGGCGCAGGGCGCGGTTGTCCAGCGTCATCCGCCGGGCCTGCGTGGCCTTCTTGGCCAGCTGCGTCATGCGGTCGGGGTTGAAGGGCTTTTCCATGAAATCCATGGCCCCCAGACGCATCGCCTCGACCGCCATGGGCACGTCGCCATGGCCGGTGATCATGATCACGGGCAGGTTCGAATCCAGCCCCATCAGGCGTTTCAGCAGGGCCATCCCGTCCATGCCGGGCATGCGGATATCGGTCACCACGACGCCGGGCCAGTCGGGGCCGATCACCTTCAGCGCATCCTCGGCGCTGGCGAATGTCTCGGTCTCGAAACCCGACAGGACCAGCCATTGACTGATCGATTCGCGCATGTCGGGTTCGTCATCCACGATGGCGATCTTCAGCTTGCGGGACATTCTGTCATCCTCTCTTGCGTCATTCGGCGGCCAGCGCCTGACGGGGGTATCCGGGACGGTGCAGCGGCAGCTCGACCCGGAACACCGCGCCGCCCTCGCTCTCGTTATGCGCCGTCAGACGACCGCCGAAATCCGCCACGATGGTGGACGAGATCGCCAGGCCCAGCCCGGTGCCCTCCCCCGGCTTCTTGGTCGTCCAGAAGGGTTCAAACAGCTTTTCCAGGTCCGAAACACCCGGCCCGTTATCGCGAACGGACACGAAGGCGTGAGCCGCGGCCTCGACCGTGATCTCGATCGCGGCGTCGGGCCGGCCGCGCACGGCATCGACCGCGTTGCGCAGCAGATTGATCAGCACCTGCTCCAGCCGGATGCGGTCGGCCATGACCATCACCCGCTCGCGCGGGACGATGCGGATGATGCGGATCGGGCTGTGGCGCAGCTGCGGCTCCATCATGGTCAGGGCGCTGCTGACGGCGGCGCGCAGATCCACGGGCTCGACCGCCTCGCCGCCCTTTCGGGCATAGGATTTCAGCTGCCGGGTGATCGCACCCATCCGGTCGATCAGGTCGTCGATGCGCTGGAAACTGGACAGCGCCTCCTCGGGGCGACCGCGCTGTAGGAGCAGCCGCGCGCCCGCCAGATAGGTCTTCATCGCGGCCAAAGGCTGGTTCAACTCGTGGCTGACGCCCGCCGACATCTCGCCCAGGGCGGCCAGTTTCGACGATTGCTGCATGGTCTGCTCGGCCACGCGCAGCTCCTTCTGGACCCGCTCGCGTTCCGCGATCTCGCGGGTCAGGCGGGCGTTCAGGGCGCGCAGATCGGCCGATTCGCGCATATAGGCCTGGCTCTGGATGCGCGCGCGCCGCGACAGCATCCAGAACGCCCCCGCCAGCAGGATCGCGAACCCCATGATCTGCAGCGCCAGGATCGCGTTCACCCGCTCGCGGACCGAGGAATAGGCGGTAAAGCTGATCATCCGCCAGCCCCGGAACGGCACCCGCGCCTCGGACCGCATCACCGCACGGCCCTGCACATAGGCGTCGGCCGGACTGGAGGTCCAGTCCGCCGTCACCTGGAACGCGCGCCGGATCGCGGAGGGCGCGTCGCGCACCGCCAGCGCCTCGGGAACGGTCAGCCCGCGCCAGCGCGGCTCGGTCGACAGGATGATCACGCCCTCGCTGTCGGTCACCGCGACGGCGTCCGAAATGCCCGCCCAGGACCGCTCCAGCCGGGTCAGATCGGCGCCCACGACGATCACCCCCAGGGTGCGCCCCTCGGAGACCACCGCGCGGGAATAGGCGAATTCATGCGCCCCCGAGGCCATTTCCGACACCGTGAACACCGTGTCGCGCGACCGCAGCGCCTCGACATAATAAGGGGTGGCGACGCTGTTGGTGCCGATCTGATAGCGGTCGGTCGCGCCCACCACGCGCCCCGACGCATCCAGCAGCCGGATCGAGGCGGCGCCGATCTCCTTCTGGGCGGCCATCAGCCGGGCCGAGGTGGACGAGAAATCATTGCCGTTCAGCGCCCCGATCAGCGCCGGGTCGCGCGCCAGCAGCAGCGGCACCACGGAATTGCGCTGCAACTCGGACATCAGGTTGCCGGAATACAGCGCCAGCCGCAGCTCCGAACGCACGCGCGTGTTCTCCGAGAACCGGTCCGTCAACCAGGCATTGGTCGTCCAGATCGTGCCCAGGGCGGCCAGACAGATCAGTGCGATGGTGGCGCGCAGCCACCAGGGATTGACCAGGCGCGGCCCCCTGCCCCGCCGACGTTCGGCGCGGTCCTCGATATGATCATCAGCGTCCAAACGCGCGTCCGCCCCACAGGATCGACTGACGCAATCTAGGGCGATCCGCGCCGCGGCTCAAGTCAGGCCTGCGTCAACGCGCCCACCAGCCCCCGGAACAGGGCCGCACCATCGGTGCCCCCGGTCACCGGATCGGCGGCGCGTTCCGGATGGGGCATCATGCCCAGCACGCGGCGGTTTTCCGACAGCACGCCCGCGATGTCCCCCACCGACCCGTTGATCGAGGGCGCATAGGTAAAGGCCACGCGGTCCTGATCGCGCAACTGCGCCAGGCCGTCGGGTTCGATCTGATAGTTGCCGTCGTGATGGGCGACGGGAATGCTGATCTGCTGGCCCGCCTGATACCCCTCGGTGAAGGCGCTGTCGCGGGTGGCGACGGTCAGGGTCGCGGGCTTGCACAGAAAGGTCAGGCCGGTGTTGCGCATCAGCGCGCCGGGCAGCAGGTCCAGCTCGGTCAGGACCTGAAAGCCGTTGCAGATCCCCAGCACATAGCCGCCCCGCGCCGCATGGGCCCGCAGCGGTGCGGCGATGGGCGATTGCGCGGCGATGGCCCCGCAGCGCAGATAGTCGCCATAGGAAAAGCCGCCGGGCACGCCGACCAGGTCGATGCCCTCGGGGAGGGCGGCGTCCTTGTGCCAGACGCGGACCACCTGGGCCCCCGCATGCTCCAGCGCGACGGCAAGGTCGCGGTCGCAATTCGATCCGGGGAAGGTGACGACGGCGGCTTTCATCGCGGTGCTCCTGATATCGGGTTGCCCTGCCCTTAGCGCAGGCGGGACGCCAAAGAAAGGGGGGCCAGCCCCCCATCGCCTTGCGGCGATTCCCCCCGGGATATTTGGATGAAGAAGAAGGGGCCCCGGCGGCACCATGAGAAAGGCCGGGCGCTTGGCCCGGCCTTTGCGTGGATCAGTTCAGCGCCTTGTTCAGGTACTGGTCCACCTTTTCCAGGTAGCCCATCGTGGTCAGCCATTTCTGGTCCGGGCCAACCAGCAGCGCCAGGTCCTTGGTCATGTGGCCATCCTCGACCGCCTGCACGGTGACCTTTTCCAGCGTTTCCGCGAACTTCAGCAGCTGGGCGTTGTCGTCCAGCTTGGCGCGGTGCTTGAGGCCGCCGGTCCAGGCAAAGATCGACGCGATCGAGTTGGTCGAGGTCGCGTTGCCCTTCTGGTGCTCACGATAGTGGCGGGTCACGGTGCCGTGGGCGGCCTCGGATTCCACAATCTTTCCGTCCGGCGTCATCAGCACCGAGGTCATCAGGCCCAGGCTGCCGAAGCCCTGCGCGACGGTGTCCGACTGCACGTCGCCATCATAGTTCTTGCAGGCCCAGACATAGCCGCCCGACCATTTCATCGCGGATGCGACCATGTCGTCGATCAGGCGGTGTTCATAGGTGATGCCGGCCTTCTTGAACTGATCCTCGAACTCGGCCTCGTAGACCTCCTGGAACAGGTCCTTGAAGCGGCCGTCATAGGCCTTGAGGATGGTGTTCTTGGTCGACAGATAGACCGGATAGCCGCGCGCCAGGCCATAGTTCAGCGATGCCCGCGCGAAATCGCGGATCGAATCGTCCAGGTTGTACATGGCCATGGTCACGCCGGAAGACGGCGCGTCAAAGACCTCGTGCTCGATCGTCTCTCCGTCCTCGCCGACGAACTTGATCGTCAGCTTGCCCTTGCCCGGAAAGCGGAAGTCGGTCGCGCGGTACTGGTCGCCAAAGGCGTGGCGGCCGACGATGATCGGCTGCGTCCAGCCGGGCACCAGGCGGGGCACGTTCCGGCAGATGATCGGCTCGCGGAAGATCACGCCGCCCAGGATGTTGCGGATCGTGCCGTTGGGCGACCGCCACATCTTCTTCAGGCCGAATTCCTCGACCCGCTGCTCGTCGGGCGTGATGGTGGCGCATTTGACGCCCACGCCGTGCAGCTTGATCGCCTCGGCCGCGTCGATGGTGATCTGGTCGTCGGTGCGATCACGCTCCTCGATGCCCAGGTCGTAATACTTCAGATCGATGTCCAGATAGGGCAGGATCAGCTTCTGCTTGATGAAGTCCCAGATGATCCGCGTCATCTCGTCTCCGTCCAGCTCGACGACAGGATTTGCGACCTTGATCTTCGACATGGGGGCCCCCTTTGGCGTTGGATTCGTTGCCCCGGTCATAGCCGGAACCGGCCCGAAAGAAAAGACGGTATGCGATTGTATGCCAAATTGGCCGCAACCCTCAGGCGGCGGCGAAATGCACCCGCAGCCCGCGATGCAGCCAGTCCCACAGCGTCGGGCACCCAGCCCGGACCCAAGGGCCGACGCGCCCCTCGACATGGGCCAGCGTCACATCATACTCGACCCAGCCCGCGCCGCCCGACCGCAGGTTCTGGACCGCGGGCTGACAGCGGTCCAGTGCCTTGGCAAAGACCGCATCCGGGCTGCGCGCGGCCTCGAACTCGGCCCACAGCGCGTGCATCCGGGCGCCCTGATCCGCGGGCAGCATCCCGAACAGGCGGCGCGCGGCGGCGGCCTCGGCCTCCTGCACGGCCGCCGACCCATGCGCCTGCCCGCCCGCCGAATGCAGCGGCACGTCGCCGACATCGATCTCGACCAGATCATGGATCAGCAGCATCCGGATCACGCGGCCCACATCGACCCCCGGCCCCGCCAGCCCCCCCAGAACCAGCGCATACAGCGCCAGATGCCAGCTGTGCTCGGCGCTGTTCTCGCGGCGCGACCCGTCCAGCAGGCGGTTGGCGCGCCGCACCGACTTCAGCCGGTCCGCCTCGGCCAGAAACGCCAGCCGCCGCGCCAGATCACCCCCGGGCAGCCCCCGCCCCGCCAACAGCGCCTGCGCCGCGTCCCAGCCCTCGGGCCACTCGCGCGCGAACCGCGCCGCCCGACCGACGGCCAGATTGTCGCGCACGATGGCCACATGATCGGCCAGCGGCGCATCCGCCATCAGCACCTGAAAGATCGGCTGCACGTGATCCATCCGCTTGGCCAGAACGGCATCCGCATCGGCCCGCGCCTCGAAATCGCGCCACATCGCGGCCAGCGCCGCCCCGCCCGGCGCCAGGCCAAAGATGCGCGCCGCCGCTGCGGCCTCGGCCCGTGCCAGCCCGGCCCCGTCATGGGCCAGGTGGATCGGCTGATCGCCCGTGTCGATCTCGACCAGATCATGCAGCAGGATCATCGCGATGGCGCGGTCCGACGCGCCCATCACCATCGCCCACAGCGCGACATGCCAGGAATGCTCGGCGCTGTTCTCGGCCCGCGACAGATCCATCAGCACATTGGCGCGGGTGACCGACTTCAGCCGGTCCGCCTCGCACAGGAACGCGAATGCGTCGTCCAGCATGCCCGCCTCTTCTTCTTCACTCAAATATCCCGGGGTCCGGGGCAGCGCCCCGGCGGCCCCCGCCTCAGCGCGACGTCTCGGTCAGGCGCTTTCGGACATAGCCCTGCACCAGGTCGATCATCGGCTTCATGTGGGTCTCGTCGTCGCGGAAGAAATGATCCGCGCCCTCGATCTCCTCATGGGTCACGGTGATGCCCTTCTGCTCGCGCAGCTTGGCGACCAGGGTGTGGGTGTCCTTGGGCGGCGCCACGCGGTCGGCGGTGCCGTTCACGATCAGCCCCGAACTGGGGCAGGGCGCCAGAAAGCTGAAATCATACATGTTGGCGGGCGGCGCTACGGTGATGAACCCGGTGATCTCGGGGCGGCGCATCAGCAGCTGCATCCCGATCCAGGCGCCAAAGGAAAATCCCGCGACCCAGCAATGCTTGCTGTTGGGGTTCATCGCCTGCAGATAGTCCAGCGCGGATGCCGCGTCTGACAGCTCTCCGATCCCCTGGTCGAATTCGCCCTGGCTCCGGCCCACGCCGCGGAAATTGAACCGCATGACGGTGAACCCCATGCGGTGGAACGCGTAATGCAGGTTATAGACGACGCGGTTGTTCATCGTCCCGCCATATTGCGGATGCGGATGCAGCACGATGGCGATGGGGGCGTCGGGCTTGCCGGGCTGAGGGTGGTAACGGCCTTCAAGACGGCCTTCGGGGCCGGGAAAAATCAGCTCGGGCATGGTTGTCCTTCACGGGGCTTGCACTGGGGCATGTCGGCTTTCTTGACGCCTGCGCACAGGGCTTCTAGACGGTATATCTGGGCAGCCGGCGCGGGTTTGACAAGAAACATGCAGGCCCGGCATAGCGCGCGACCACCGCGCGCGTCAATGCGGGCCGCGCCCGGACGGCACCATCAGGGGGAAGACGCGCCATGAAACTGTCCACCAAGGGACGCTACGCGATCATCGCGCTGACCGACCTGGCCATCGCCAAGGGCGGCGATCTGACCTCGCTGGCCGAGATCTCGAAACGCCAGGACATCTCGCTGCCCTATCTGGAGCAGCTCTTCGTCCGCCTGCGCCGCGCGGGGCTGGTCTCCTCGGTACGCGGACCGGGGGGCGGCTACCGCCTGGCCCGCACCCCCGAGACGATCCGCGTGGCCGAGATCCTCGAGGCCGTGGACGAGACGGTCAGCGCCATGCATATCGGCGCGGGCGCCTCGGGCGGCATCTCGGGGTCGCGGGCGCAGACCCTGTCGAACCGCCTGTGGGAAAGCCTGTCGGCCCATGTCTACGTCTTCCTGCACAACCACACCCTGGCCGATGTGGCGAAAAACCAGCTGCTGCCCTGCCCGGCCCTGCCCAAGATCCTCAACGTCGTGGACGAGTGATCCTTAACCCAGCGTGCGTTGTCGGTGTACGCCCTGTGCACGCGCTGTGCCTGCCCCGTGCCCGCCCGGTGCGCGGTTTTTCTCAGCAATCGCTGGCCCGATCAGCCGCCGGGCCGTCCCCCGGTCACCGCGCAACGCCCGCCCCGTTGCGCGCGATCAGATCCAGGACCGCCTCCTTGGGCCGGCACAGCACCGCGCCCTGCGGCGCCATGACCACCGGCCGCTCGATCAGGATCGGATGCGCGGCCATCGCCGCGATCAGCGCGTCGTCGGACAGGCCCGGATCGCCCAGGCCCAGTTCCGCAAAGGGCGTCCCCTTGCGCCGCAGCAACCCCCGCGCCCCCATCCCCAACCGCGCCAGAACCGCCCGCAGCTCCGCCTCCGACGGCGGCGCGGCGATGTAATCGCGGATCTCGGGCCGGGTGCCCGCCTCGCGCAGCGCCGCCAGCACCCAGCGGGACGTGGAACAGGTCGGCTTGTGCCAGATCACCCAGCCCATCTCAGCGATCCCCGCCCGGAATGGGCAGGGCACTGGTCGCCTTGATCTCCTCCATCGACAGCAGGGCCGTGACATTGTGGATCTTCACCTCGCCGATCAGCGACTGATAGAACCGGTCATAGGCCCGCGCGTTCTTCACCTGCACCTTGAGGATATAGTCGATATCGCCCGCCAGCCGATGCGCCTCGACCACCTCGGGCCGCTCGCGCAGGGCGTGCAGGAACCGGGCGGCCCAGTCGCGGTCATGCTCGCTGGTGCGCACCAGCACAAAGAAGCACGCCTCCAGCCCCAGCGCCTCGGGGTCCAGAATCGCCACCTGCCGGCGGATCACTCCGGCCTCGCGCAGCTTGCGGATCCGGTTCCAGACCGGGGTCTTGGACGCCCCCACCCGGTCCGCGATCTGGTCCAGCGACAGGCTGGCATCCTGCTGCAGCAGGGACAGGATCTTGCGGTCCACCTCGTCCAGGCGGACAGGCGTTTGGCCTGGCCCCGTATCGGGGGAAATCGGTTCCGGCATGGCACGCTCCTTGGTCGATCGTCCTTATTTGCCGTGACCACTGTGCAGAATCCAGAACGAAATTCTATATAGAGGGCAGCAATCAAGGGGTCCGACCATGAGCAAAGCCTTCACTCCGACGGCCGACCGTCCCGGCGTCATCACCGGCAACGATCTGCGTGAAGGCCACAATCTGTGGATGTGCGACGGCGGCTGGACCCCCGACCCGCGCCGCGCCACCCTGTTTGAGGACGAGGCCATCGCCGAACTGGCCCTGCTGGAGGCCATCGGCCAGCCCGGCGTCATCGTCGGCCCCTATCTGGTCGAGGCGAAACGCGGCCCCGACGGCCCCGAGCCGGTGCATTTCCGCGAGGCTTTCCGCCAGCGCGGGCCGTCCAACTATTTCCACGGTATCCAGGCCGATCGGCGTACCGCCGAGGCCCAGAAAACGGAATCCGCCCATGTTTGATATCCGCCCCGTCGAGACCGACTATGTCCGCCAGCGCGCCGCCGAATTCCGCGCCCAGGTCGCCCGCCGCCTGGACGGCAGCCTGACCGAGGACGAGTTCAAGCCGCTGCGCCTGATGAACGGCGTCTATCTTCAGCTGCATGCCTATATGCTGCGCGTGGCCATTCCCTATGGCACGATCAGCCCCGACCAGATGCGCACCCTGGCCCTGCTGGCCGAGAAATGGGATAAGGGCTACGGCCACTGGACCACCCGCCAGAACATCCAGTTCAACTGGCCCAAGCTGGTGGACATCCCCGACATGCTGGACGCGCTGGCCGATGTCGGCATGCATGCCATCCAGACCAGCGGCAACACGATCCGCAACGTGACCACCGACGCCTTCGCGGGCGCCGCGTTCGACGAGGCCGCCGATCCGCGCCCCTATGCGGAGCTGCTGCGCAGCTGGTCCACCGATCACGCCGAATTCCAGTTCCTGCCGCGCAAGTTCAAGATCGCCATTTCCGGCGGCAAGAAGGACCGCGCCGTCATCGCCGCCCATGACATCGGCCTGCGTCTGACCGAACAGAACGGCAAGACCGGGTTCGAGGTCTGGATCGGCGGCGGTCTGGGCCGCACGCCCCTGCTGGGTCAGGTCGTCCGCGACTTCCTGCCCGAAGAGGACCTGCTGCCTTACGTCGAGGCGATCATCGCGACCTACAACCTGGCTGGCCGCCGCGACAACAAGTACAAGGCCCGCATCAAGATCACCGTGCTGGAGCGCGGCCTGGACGTCATGCGCGCCGAGATCGAAGAGGAGTTCCTGGCCCGCCGCCGCGATTTCCACGGCGCCGACCGCGATGCGCTGGCGGTGTTCAAGGACCGCTTCCGCGCGCCGTCCTTCCGCAATGCTCCCATCGACGGCTATGAGGCCGAGCGTCAGGCGAACCCCGCCTTCCGCAGCTGGACGGACACGAACCTGCATCAGCACCGCGTGGACGGTTATGCCAGCGTTGCCGTGACCTTCAAGGCGCCGGGCCAGACGCCGGGCGACGCCTCGGCGTCCCAGATGCGCCTGCTGGCCGATCTGGCCGAACGCTATGGTCACAACGACCTGCGCGTGATGCATGACCAGAACGTGGCCCTGCCGCATGTCCACAAATCGGACCTGCCCGCGCTCTATGCGGCGCTGCGCGAGGCCGGTCTGGCCACCGCCAATGCCGGGCTGACCAGCGACATCATCGCCTGCCCGGGCATGGATTACTGCGCGCTGGCCACCGCCCGGTCGATCCCGATCGCCGAGGAGATCGCCGACCATTTCCGCACCCTTGGGCTGGAGGAGGAAATCGGCAACCTGAACATTCGCATCTCGGGCTGCATCAACGCCTGCGGGCATCACCACTTGGGCCATATCGGCATTCTGGGGCTGGACCGTGCAGGGGTCGAGAACTATCAGATCACGCTTGGCGGCGATGCCTATGACATCCCGGCCATTGGCGAACGCGCGGGCGCGGGTTTCCCGGCGGAACAGGTGGTCCCGGCCATCGACCGCCTGCTGCGCGCTTATCTGGAGGTCCGCCAGGACCCGTCCGAACGCTTCATCGACGCCTATCGCCGTCTGGGTCAGGCGCCGTTCAAGGCCGCCCTCTATCCGGCGCAGGCCGATGCTTGACGGCAACCTGGACACGCGGGCGGGGCGGCTGAACGACCGCTATCGCCACCATGCCGCCATCGAGGTGCTGCGCCGCGCGGTCACCGACCCCGATCTGGGGCAGGTGGCGCTGGTGTCGTCCTTTGGCGCGGAATCGGTCGTGCTGCTGCATATGGTCAGCCGCGTGGCCCCCGGCCTGCCGGTGCTGTTCATCGACACGCAGATGCTGTTTGCCGAGACGCTGGCCTATCAGCAGGAGGTTTCCGCGAAACTGGGCCTGACCAACGTCCAGGTCATCACCGCCAGCGACGCAGAGATCGCCGCCCATGACCCGGACGGCACGCTGCACAAGGTGAACCCCGACGCCTGCTGCGATTTCCGCAAGACGGTGCCGCTGGAGCGGGTGCTGTCGGGCTATGACGCCTGGATCACGGGCCGCAAGCGGTTCCAGAACGGCCAGCGCGCCGCGCTGGAATTTTTCGAACCCGAACCCCCGACCCGCCTGCGCGTGAACCCGCTGGCGCATTGGCGCCCCGAGGATGTGCAGGATTACATGGTCGAGAACCGCCTGCCCCGGCATCCGCTGGTGGCGCAGGGCTATCCCTCGATCGGCTGCGCGCCCTGCACCTCGCCCGTGGCCCCGGGCGAAGACCCCCGGTCCGGCCGCTGGCGCGGACAGGAGAAATCCGAATGCGGCATCCATTTCATCGGCGGACGCATGGTCCGCAGAAAGGTCTCGGCATGAGCGAGCAGTTGAACAGCGAACCCGTCCTGGCCCGCGATGACGGGTTTCATCCGGTGACCGACCAGCCCGCCGTGGTGCTGGCCCCCGACACCGCACCCGCGACCCTGGCCGACCATCTGGACGCGGCCCTGATCGGGATCGCCTTTCCGTCCTTCAGCGACGGGCGCGGCTTTACCCTGGCCCGCCGCCTGCGCGAGCTGGGGTACACCGGGCGCCTGCGCGCCACGGGTCGGCTGATCGCCGATCAATACGCCATGGCGCGCCGCGTGGGCTTTGACGAGGTCGAGGTCGCCGCCGACATCGCCGCCCGCCAGCCCGAGGATCAATGGCGGGCCCGCGCCGACTGGAAGGCCTGGGACCATCGGGCGCAGCTGGCCGGGTGACCCTTTCACCCGCGCGCCCCATCGACTAGATGACAAGGATTGCAACAATGACGCTGGATCTGCCCGTGACCGAGGCCGCCAAGATTACCGTTCCCGACGCCCAGACCGTGACCTCCGTCACGAAATGGACCGACAGCTTGTTCTCGTTCCGGGTGACGCGGCCTGCCTCGCTGCGCTTTCGGTCGGGCGAATTCGTGATGATCGGCCTGCCCGGAGACAACGGCAAGCCGCTGCTGCGCGCCTATTCCATCGCCTCGCCCAACTGGGACGATGAGTTGGAATTCTATTCCATCATCGTGCCGGACGGGCCGCTGACCTCCAAGCTGCAGCACATCAAGCCGGGCGACCAGATCATCCTGCGCCCGAAACCCGTGGGCACGCTGGTCCTCGACGCGCTGCTGCCGGGCAAGCGGCTGTGGTTCCTGGCCACCGGCACCGGCATCGCGCCCTTTGCCAGCCTGATGCGCGACCCCGAAACCTATGAGCGGTTCGAGCAGGTGATCATGATGCACACCTGCCGCACCGGAGAGGAGCTGGTCTATGGCGCCGAGCTGGTGAACAACCTGCGCCACGACCCGCTGCTGACCGAGATCTATGGCGACGACTTCGCACAGCGGCTGAAATACTATCCGACCACCACGCGAGAGCCCTCGCCCTTCATGGGCCGCATCACTGACAACCTGACCTCGGGCAAGGTGCTGTCCGATCTGGGCCTGCCCCCCATCGACCCGGCCGAGGATCGCGCGATGATCTGCGGCAGCTTGGCCTTCAACGTCGACGTCAAGGCCGTGCTGGAAGGGTTCGGCCTGCATGAGGGCGCCAATTCCGAGCCGCGCGAATTCGTGGTCGAAAAGGCGTTCGTGGGCGAAGGCGTCTGATTTCGCCCCCCGCTGACACGATCGGCCGCGCCTGTCCGGGCGCGGCCTTTGTCATGGCCGCGCACGATCACGCGACGGTCACGGACAATTTGGGAACCCTTCGGCCAAGTGCCTGTTAAACCGTCAATGATAGACGTTCGGTTTTCCCGGAGGAGCATCCCATGCGCCGAATTATCCACAACTCGACCGCCCTTGCGGCATGCCTGTCGCTGATGGCGCCGCACCTGGCGATGGCGCAGCCGCGCCTGCCCGCCCATGCCGCGGGCACGCCCGCGGTGCAGAACCTGGTCCTGGCCCAGGCCGAAGCGCCCGCCGAGGCCACTGAAGATGGTGAGATCCTGCCGCCCGCCGAGACCTCGGACGACGAGGCCGCCGATGAGGCGGCTGAGACAGAGGACGGCCCGCAGGACGGTGCCGACCTGAACCGCGATGCCGTCGCACCCGAGGCAGAGGCCGACGCACCCGCTGAGGAGCCGCAGGCGGAACCCGTCCCCGAGCAGCAGCCCGAGCCCGAGCCGCAGCCCGTGACCGAGCCCGAAGCCGAACCCGAGCCCGCACCGGCCGCCGAGGCAGAAGCCCCGACCGAGGCGGAGGCGGCGACCGAGGCTCCGGCCTTGGGCGCACAGGACAACCAGGCGCCGGCCCCCAAGCCGCAGGATCGTTCGGCCGAGCAGGCGCCCGACGCCTCCGGCCAAGCTCCGCTGGCCAACCCGCAGCGCCAAGCCCCGGCCGCCGATGCGGAGCCCGCAGCCGAGGCCCCGACCGAGGATGACGCCACCGGCCTGGCCGAGGCACTGCGCGCCGTGACCGAGGGTGAGACCGAAGAGACCCCCGAGGCCGAGACCGCCGAGGCCCAGCCCGAAGCCGAAGCCGCACAGGACAGCCTGCGCCTGGCGACCGGCAGCGTTCAGACCGACCGTGCGGGCGCCCTGCCTGGCCTGGCGAACGTTCTGTCGGGCGAGGTGTCGAACGGCCTGACTGCGGAATCGCTGACCTGCCTGTCGGGCGGCGCCTTCCCCTGCGCCGATGGTGGCCGCGCGATGACCCCCGGCGGTGTCGTCGTCGAGACCAACGAAGCGGGCGAGCTGCGCCTGGCCCCGGTCGAGGCGCAGATGTACCGCGTCGGCCAGAACGGCGAGCTGATCCAGCGCGCCGCCGAGGAGGACACCCCCGAGACCGAAGCCTCGCGCGAGGCGGCCGAGACGACCGAAGCCTCGACCGCAGCGGCCCTGGATGCAGCCGACGGCTCGGGCGAGACGACCGAGCAGCAGGTGACCGAAGAGAACGCGCGGTCCTCCTCTGAGGACTTCACCACCAGCCTGCGCGACGCGCTGGCCGGCGCCACTGGTCAGCAGCAGCAGGCCAGCGACGACAATGACGACAACCGCCTGCGCAACGCCCTGCTGCTGGGTCTGGGCGCGGTCGCCGTCGGCACCTATCTGAACAACAACCGCCAGGTCGCCCTGTCGGCGCCCGACCGGATCGTCGTGACCCGCGCCGATGGCAGCCAGGAGGTGATCAAGGACGAGGTCGCCCTGCTGCGTCAGCCCGGCTCGACCGTGACGACCGAGAACTTTGACGACGGCTCGTCGCGCACCATCGTGACGCGCGCCGATGGCAGCCGCGTGGTGACCATCCGCGACGCGAACCTGCAGGTGCTGCGCCGTACGCTGGTCAGCGCCGACGGCACCACCACGCGCCTGATCGACGATACCGCCGACGTGCAGCCGGTCGATGTCGGCCAGCTGCCCAGCCCGGCCTCCGTCCAGACCGGCACCGCGCCCCTGAACGAGGACCAGCTGCGCGAGGCCCTGCAGCGCGAGGCCAATGTCGACCGCCGCTTTACCCTGTCCCAGATCCGCAACATCCCCGAGGTGCGGGCGCTGGTGGCGCCGGTGAACATCGACGCGATCACCTTCGACACCGGCTCGGCGGCGATCCGTCCCGACCAGGCGCAGCAGCTGCAAAGCCTGGGCCGCGTGATCCAGGAATCGATCGCGACCAACCCGCGCGAGATCTTCATGATCGAGGGTCACACCGACACCGTCGGATCGGATGCCGCCAACCTGGCGCTGTCGGACCGTCGGGCCGAGACGGTGGCGCTGGCGCTGGCGGAGTATTTCGACGTCCCGCCGGAGAACATGGTCACCCAAGGCTATGGCGAACGCTTCCTGCGGGTGCGCGCCGAAGGCGATATCCGCGAGAACCGTCGCGCCTCGGTGCGTCGCATCACCGACCTGCTGGCCCAGTAAGGCCCGCCCCACGGAAAAGGCCCCGGCATCGCGCCGGGGCCTTTTTCATGCGCGCTAGTCTGCGTCTGCGGCCAGGAACCCGCCCGACTGCCGGTGCCACAGCCGCGCATAAAGCCCGTCCTGCGCCAGCAGTTCGGCATGGCTGCCCTGTTCGATGATGCGGCCCTGATCCATCACGATCAGCCGGTCCATCGCGGCGATGGTCGACAGGCGATGCGCGATGGCGATGACCGTCTTGCCCTGCATCAGCAGCTCCAGCCGGGACTGGATCGCGGCCTCGACCTCGCTGTCCAAGGCGCTGGTCGCCTCGTCCAGGATCAGGATCGGCGCATCCTTGAGCGCGACGCGGGCGATGGCGATGCGCTGGCGCTGGCCGCCCGACAGCTTGACGCCGCGTTCGCCCACATGCGCGTCCAGACCCCGACGCCCGTGACTGTCCGACAGCAGCGGCACGAAACCGTCCGCCTCGGCCATGCGCAGGGCGTCCATGATCTGCGCCTCGGTCGCGTCAGGGCGGCCATAGGCGATGTTCTCGCGCACCGAGCGGTGCAGCAGAGAGCTGTCCTGCGTGACCACGCCGATGGCCGCCCGCAGGCTGTCCTGAGTCACATGGGCGATGTTCTGGCCGTCGATGGTGATGCTGCCCCGGTCGATGTCGTGGAACCGCAACATCAGGTTGATCAGCGTCGATTTGCCCGCCCCAGACCGGCCGACCAGCCCCACCCGTTCGCCCGCGCGCAGATGCAGCGTCAGGTCGTCCAGCACCGCCATCGGCTGCGCCCCGGCCACCGCGCCATAGCGGAAGGTGACGCCATCGAAGCGCACCTCGGCCGGGCCGGGCCGCAAGGCGGGCGCGCCAGGGGCATCGCGCACCTCTCGCGGCAGGGACAGGCTGGTGATGCCGTCGCGGACCGTGCCGATGTTTTCGAAGAGGGCCGCGAATTCCCACATGATCCAATGCGACATGTTGTTCAGCCGCAGCGCCAGCGGCACGGCGATGGCCACAGCCCCCACCGCGATCTGATCGCTGGTCCACAGCCACAGGCCCAAGCCCGCCACCGCCGCGACCAGCCAGACGTTCAGCAGGTTCAGCGTGATGTCCTGCAGGCTGGACAGGCGCATCTGGCGATGGACGGTGCCCAGAAAGCGGTCCATCCCCTCGCGCATCCAGGCCTCCTCTCGGTCGGAATGAGAGAACAGCTTGACCGTCGCGATGTTGGTATAGCTGTCGACGATGCGCCCGGTCATGCCGCTGCGCGCATCGGCCTGTTCCTGCGCCACCCGGCCAAGGCGCGGCACCACATACCACAGCAGCAGCCCATAGGCCGCCGCCCACAGGCCGAACGGCACCGCCAGCCGCCAGTCCTGGCTGGCCGCCAGCACCAGCGCGCCCAGGAAATAGATCAGCACATAGCTGCCCACATCCATGATCTTCATCGACACTTCGCGCACGGCCAAGGCGGTCTGCATCAGACGCTGCGCGATGCGGCCCGCGAATTCGTCCTGGAAATAGCCGACCGACTGGCGCAGCAGCCAGCGATGCGCCTGCCAGCGGATGCGCTGCGGGAAATTGCCCATCAGCGACTGGTGCAGGACCAGCGATGTCACGATGTTCAGCACCGGCATCACCACCAGCAGCACCACCGCCATCCAGGCGATCCCGGTCCCGTAGAGGTCCCAGAACTGGTCGCGGGGGGTTTCCGACAGGCGGTCGACCAGCTGGCCCAGCCAGCCGAACAGCATCACCTCGATCACCGCGATCAGGCCCGACCCGACGGCCAGCAGGATCAGCCAGGGCAAGGTGCCGCGGCTGTAATGCAGCACAAAGCGCCACAGGCCGGGGGGCGGCATGCCGGGCGGCTGGTCAGGATAGGGATCGATGCGGCGTTCGAACCAGGCGAACATTCGGGCACCCCTTGCTGGCGGATCGGGCCGCAGTGCTGGCCCGCCCCGCCTGCGGAGTCAAGCCGGGGGTTGATCTTTGTGGGTCTGGCGGAACGCGCGCGCGGCGGAGCCGTTATGGGGGTGACGTTCAGCACGAAAGGCTATCCGATGACCATCGACACCCTCAAGGATCTGTATCTGGACCAGCTGAAGGATCTGTATTCGGCCTGCAAGCAGTCCATGCCCGTCGTCACCGAAATGGGTCGCGCCGCCAGCTCGCGTGAGCTGGCCGAGGCGCTGATCGCCGGGAACGAGGGCATCGCGCGCGGCATGGAGGCCATCGCCAGCCTGTGCAGCGAGCATGGCCAGGACCCGACCGGAGAGCATTGCAAGGGCATGGAGGGCCTGGTGACCGAGGCCCGCAAGCACGCCATCGAGGCCGATTTCGGCAATGGCGACGTGCGCGACGCGGCGATCATCACCCAGTATCAGCGCCTGACGCATTACGCGATCGCGGGCTATGGCTGCGTGCGCAGCTTTGCCAACCGGCTGGAGCTGGATGGCGACGGCGCGGTGCTGCAGGACTGCCTGATGCGCACCCGCGACGGGGACGAGCACATGACCCGCATCGCCGAAGGCGGCGTGAACGCGGCCGCAGCCCAGGGCTGATCCCGACCGATCCGAATGATGCCCGGCACCCCGGATGGGGGCCGGGCATCATGCTGTCACAAGGTGCCCGACGCCATCTCGCGGGCAATGTGGTCGGCCTGACGGATCGCCAGCGCGACGATGGTCAGGGTCGGGTTCTCGGCCGCGCCGGTGGTGAACTGGCTGCCATCCGACACGAACAGATTCGGGATGTCATGCGTCTGGCCCCACTTGTTCACCACGCCATCTTCAGGGCGCTCCGACATGCGGTTGGTGCCCAGGTTGTGCGTCGAGGGATAGGGCGGCGTCGGCAGCGTCCGCGTGGCCCCCATCGCCCGATACATGGCCTGCCCCCGCTCATAGGCGTGGTTGCGCATGGCGACGTCGTTTGGGTGGTCGCTGAAGTTGACATTGGCCACCCGCAGCCCAAAGCGGTCGACCGTGTCCGACAGGGTGACGCGGTTCGTCTCCTGCGGCATGTCCTCTCCGACGATCCACATCCCGGCCATGTATTCGTACTGGTCCAGCGCGCTGGTGAATTCGCGCCCCCAGCTGCCCGGGTCCAGAAAGGCCGCCATGAAGGGCAGGCCCAGGGCCAGCGTCTCCAGCTCATAGCCGCCGACAAAGCCACGGGCCGGATCGTGACGGGACTCGTCCTGCATGATGCCGGCCATGGTGGTGCCGCGCCACATCCGCACCGGTTTCTCAAAGATGCCATAGACCGAGCCGGTCGTGTGCCGCATGTAGTTGCGCCCCACCTGGCCGCTGCTGTTGGCCAGCCCGTCCGGGAACATGTCGCTGGCGCTGTTCAACAGCAGGCGCGGGCTCTCAAAACTGTTGCCCGCCACGGCGACGATGCGCGCCGCCTGGAACTGCAGGTTGCCGTCGCGGTCGAAATACTCGACCCCGGTCACCCGGCCCGCGTCATTGTGCAGGATGCGCGCGACATGGGCGTGGTCGCGCACCTCAAGGTTGCCGGTCGCCTCGCCGCGCGGGATGTCGGTATAGGCCGACGACCATTTCGCGCCCCACTTGCAGCCCTGGAAACAGAACCCCGTCTGCTGGCAGGCGGGGCGGTCGTCATATTCGGCGCTGTTGATCGCCATGCGCCCGGTATGCACTTCGGTATAGCCAAGCGCCTTGGCCCCGGCCTCGAACACCTTGTAGTTGTTGTTGCCCGGCAGGCCCTCGCGCCCCTCGGTCAGGGTGACGCCCAGCTTGGCCTCGGCCAGATCGTACCAGGGCGCCATCTCGGCCGCGTCGATGGGCCAGTCCAGCAGTTTCGCCCCCTCGACCGCGCCATAGGTGGTCAGGGCCTTCCATTCATGGTCCTGAAACCGGATCGACGCACCCGCCCAATGGGTCGTGGTGCCGCCCACGGCCTTGACGATCCAGGCGGGCAAGCCGCTGAAATCCTTGGCCACGCGCCAGTCGCCGCTGGTCGTGCGCGGGTCGGTCCAGGCCAGCTGGCCAAAGCTGTCCCATTCGTCGTTGATGTAATCCTCGGGCAGATAGCGCCCGCCCGCCTCAAGGGCCACGACCTTGACGCCCTTCTGCGCCAGTTCGTTGGCCAGCACGCCGCCGCCCGCGCCCGTGCCGATGATGACGACCACGCTGTCGTCGGTCAGTTCGAATTTCGCCGCATTTACCATGATCCGCCCCCCTTACAGCCAGTCGATGTCGTCAAAGCCGCGGTCGATATAGCCGCCCTGGGAAAAGCTCTCTCCCTCATAGCCAAAGATCGGCCAGACCTCCTTCTGGTTATACAGCCCGGTCACCAGCCCCCCGCGCACCGTCTGGAAGAACGCGCCGTCCTGCATGTCGCGCAGGATGGCGACCCGGTCGGCCTCCCACCCCATCGAGACGTAATCGGCGTGCCCCGCGGCCTGCGCGGCGGCGTCCAGCGCGGCGATGCCCTCGGCGACCATGGCCGCGCTTTCCGGGGTGTCATAGCCCTTGACGGCGATGGCGTAATAGCGGTCGCCGATCCGGTCATGCGGATAGATGTCGCGCGCCATCTGCAGCAGCGTCGCCATCTGATGTTCGCTGATCGCCGTCACCTGGACGGCCCAGGCCGCGTCGGGGGCGGCGACAAAGCCTACCCCGGTCACCGCCAGCGCCCCCGCCGCCACCGCACGCGACAACAGCGCGCGTCGCGTCAGCCCCTTGGTCCTTGCCTCAGACATGGGTTCCTCCTCCCTCTGTGTCGGTGCCGCACCCCCTCCCAAGGGCGCGAACTGCCTATTGGTATCGGCCGCCGCGCTGCAGCACCTCGATCTCGTAGCCGTCGGGGTCCTTGATGAAGAAGAACCGCGCGATCACCGTGCCACCGGGCGCGAAATCGACCAGCTTGCGCGGGGCAAAGCCCATCTCCTCCAGCCGGGCATGGGTCGCGTCCACATCGTCGACCGAAAAGGCGACATGGCCATAGCCGTCGCCCAGGTCATAAGGCTCGGTCCGGTCCTTGTTCACCGTCAGCTCCAGCTCGGTGCCGGATTCGCCGTTGGACAGATAGATCAGCGTGAATTTCTCGAAATCCAGCCGCTCGGCCACCTTCAGCCCAAAGCAGCGGTCATAGAAATCGACCGTCGCCGCCTCGTTCAGTACGCGGATCATCGAGTGGATGTATTTGGCCATCTGGCCCTCCCTGCACGTGCCGTCATCCTGTCAGGCTAGGGCGTGGGCGCAGCGGTCGGGTAGTAATGGAATACTACAGGGGCGTTTTTTGCATCATTCTGCCGCGATGGCCGGAACGATGTCGGTGTCACCCAGGTGGATCGTGCAGGCGCAGCGCAACAGCGAGGTGAAATTGCGCGCCTCTCCGTGCAGTTCCAGCACCTCGGCATGCAGCTTGGAGATGAAGGCGTTGGTGCTCACCCCCTCGCGCGCGGCGATCCGGTCCAGGATATGCCAGAACGCCCGCTCCAGCCGGATCGAGGTCGACTGGCCGTTGAGGCGCAGACGGCGGGTGACGGTCTCATAGCGGTCCGGGTGCTGCCCGGCAAAGATCTGGCACATCAGCTTGATCCAGAAAGGTCTGTCCCGACCAGTGTCGCGCCGCGATGGCCGGCGGTCAACGCGACTTTTTGGGCAGGCGGTGTTGGGCACGGCCGGCCCTCATGTCGATGCAGGCCATGACATCCCTAGGGGGGCGTCAGATCCGGGCCTGCGGCAATAAGCCAAGCGCCGGTGCCCCTGCCCGTGAGCGCCACGGCCATGCCGGGCCGAAGGGCGCGCAGGACATCCGGGCTGACGTCGCATAGACCGTCCCACATGGGCGGCAGACCGACGAAGCGGACGGAATTGGGGCATTTCGCGTTCCCTCCCGGCGTCACATCGCGGATGACGTAAGTCACCTCGACCGACCGGCCCCGGACAAGAGCGTCAAGAAAGAGCCAGCCCGCGGTCGCGCCTTGCCAGGCTATGAAGACCAGGAAGGCCGGCAGCGCAAACCCCCAGAAGATGCGTCCCGCCTCAGATACCGAGCGCCGTTGTTCAAGATCTGTCATGATGATCGGGAGCGTGACGATCAGATAGGCCGCAGCGCCGACCATCTGCGGCAGCACCTTCAGGTCACGTTCACCGGGCAAAGGCAGAGAGGCCCATCCCGCCATCCGACCCAGAACCGGAAAGACAGGGACAAGGAACAAGAGGAACGCAAGCAGCCGCAGCCATCGTGGCCAGCGGTCGACGGCCTGCAACGCAATCAAGATCCGGGTCATGACGCTGAACCTTTCCGGGGGACCATGCAAAAAGGGCCGCCCTTTGGGGCGGCCCTTTCCGTCTGTCTGTGGGTCAGATCACTTCAGGATCTTGGACACGACGCCTGCGCCGACGGTGCGGCCGCCTTCGCGGATGGCGAAGCGCAGCTTCTCTTCCATGGCGATCGGGGCGATCAGCTCGACCTCGAACTTCAGGTTGTCGCCGGGCATGACCATCTCGGTGCCCTCGGGCAGCTTGACGGTGCCGGTCACGTCCGTGGTCCGGAAGTAGAACTGCGGGCGGTAGTTCGCGAAGAACGGCGTGTGGCGGCCGCCCTCTTCCTTGGTCAGGATATAGGCCTCGGCCTCGAAGGTCGTGTGC
>NZ_MEES01000004.1:0-89966 GCF_001724535.1 Paracoccus sp. SCN 68-21
AAGATCGACGGTGGCCGCCAGCCTCACCACCGGCCGCGCGCTGCGCTACGCCAAGGGCTCCGCCCGCGGTCTCCTACACCAAGCCTTGGGACACGGCCCCAGTGACACGGCGTTCCACGCATTCAGGCGGGGGGATTGGACATTCAGCGACCGCCGTGTGGGGCTCGGTGGACCATGCACTACGCAGCAAAGGCGATGATCCATCACCAAGGGCATGGCTGATGAGCGTCGCAGGGACTTCGCTGCGGAGCGCACCGGGTCCTGCCGTTCGTAATTTGCGACGGATCGAACGAAGATGAACTGCTCGGGGGCTACCTTCCGGACCCCGACCCGGGAGGGGTCGCCGTATCGGGATCGGCGAACTCGTCGCGCCTTTGAGTCCGCATTCCCTCAAGGTGATCGGTAGGTCCGAACATCAACCAAAAGGTGTGTGATTGAATGGTTTCTGTCGGCCATCCCAACCATAAGATCGGATCTTCGACAGCCGCGCAGCGCATTGCGGCCGATATTCCTTGTCCGACTGCCTGACACGCTCGGCGCGCATGATCGGCCCCTCCTCTCATCCGTACAACAGGCCAGGTCAGCGCTTGTCCGGGCGCATGTCTGCTGGGGACGCCTCTGTCGGCTAAATGGCCGGGCCGATATGGGATGACGGGGCATACTGTGAGGCGAATTGAGGGCAAACGCATAGGAGCATGAATGCATGACAAGAAATCCCGCATGAGGACCGGTTGAATAAGACGACGGGCGCGACTGGATCGAGATCGCGCTTTGCTCTCTCAAGGATTGTCGATGAAGTGCCGTTTGAGACGACCGGCGCCCGGCGACTTTCCCTTCTGCCACACCCGTAGACGCAGCGATCATTGTCTAGCTGTGATTAGGCACGAGGCGAGACCCTGGCTGACCTGGATCCAAATGTCCGCCGCCAGATCGATCCCCGAATTAGGCCGTTCGTCAGGTGGATAAGGTGTGCGATTGCGGAATGGTCATGCGCTGCGAGGGTGCTGATGTCGCCTGAGAGGTAAGCCATGGGCGCCCTCCCAGGGGTAGGGGGCGACGGAGCGATCCGCAGGGCGTTTTCGGACGTTACCCGACACGCGCCTCCGCGCCAGAATGCGCGGCGCCCGGGGCCCTCGTGCAATGCCGTGGCAATGCCCATGGTGGGGACGCATCGGGTCGGGGTCTGCTGCTCCGCACCGGTCGGGCACGCCGGACCCCTTTTCGCCGATGCCAGCTGGTCGAAGACCGGGACCCGCCGGTCGTGCAGACAGCCGCGAATGCGCAAGGCAGGGGCATGCCGGCAGGATCAAACCCGGCCTCACCGGATGCCGCAACCGCATGGCAGTCTTTGCGCGGGACCGAAGGGCAGGCCGTCGGCGGGAATGCGATTGCCAAAAGTGGTGGAAACGCATGGCACGCAGCCCGGCACAATCGCCCATGTTTGCGCCCGACGGCCGACCGCCTTGATGCCCCTGGCCTTTGACGGCTTCGTCGCGCTGAGCGCGCGTGCCCCGTCTGCCTGTCTGACCGGCGTCGAACGCGATCGCGTCATGTGTCCCGCGCCGACCTTCCCGGCATCGGGAGGGTCCCTCCGGACCGACGTGTCGCGGCGGCCGGGGGACACATCCCGGCGGGCATCCTCGCGTAAGCCAGTGCAGCACCCCCCGACCTCTGCGCAGCCGGACCGGACGAGGCCGTCACCATGCTCCGCAGTCCGACGATGCGGGGCTGTCACGGACCTCATCGGTCGAACCATGGGACCGGTCGCCCCACGGTTCGGGCCCGATGGCGCCATGGCCACGGCAAAGAGGGCAGGCCACGCCCTGAGCCCTCCGTGACGCCATACGCGGACTCTCAGATCGCCCCCGTCCCCATCAAAAAAACCCGCTCAGTCATGCGTGACAATCACTACGGCATGGACGCCGTATGGGCCGGAACGGTCGTCACCCGTAATGTCTGGGGTGCGGGGCTGGATGGACGAAGGACAGAGGATCGACATGCATGATTGTCGGCTTTCGATTGGAGCGCAGGCAGCCGCCTTGCATTTCCGGCAACGGCATTCCCTTTTTGATCACGCGGCGCGTGAATACACCTGCATCGGCGGGCGGGTGCTGAAGAGATCGTGGTGCCAGATGCAAGATGAGATCGGGTCCGGTGTAAGGGGGCACGAACCGCTGCCTTCTGATGCCTCAATGGGGAGCGGCTTCTATCGTGGCAAGATCGCCCGCCACGGTCTTGGCGGCAGCAGGCAAAGACCGACGCATTCTCTTGCATCAAGTATGTCCGGAGAAAGGTCGAGAAGCTGTTTGCCCGCTCTCAGGCGGATGATGCCATTGAGCGGTTGCGGCGGGGTGAACGGCGAAATGAACGACTGTTCCGTCGCCGAAAGGGTGCAGAACCTGCGCGCACCCACGGTAAATATCCCGATGACCGGAGGAGTTGGCGCCAGCCGCGCAGCGGCTCGTTCTGCCGGAACGACGACAAGACTGACAGGACGCCTATCGCAACACGACCCGCTGACTGCCAAGGACAGCCCGGATTCCGGTTTGGAAAGCCTGCTTTCCAATGGAAAAAGCCCCGGTCACGACCGGGGCTTGCAGGGATTGTCGGGGAATGGCGATCAGTCGGGCACGGTGGACTGATTGGGGTCCAGCCCGATATGCGTGCCAAGCGCCTGCATGTCGCCCAAGAGCTTGACGGCGGCGGTCACGATCTCTTCTCCGACCTGCTCGCGTCGGTCGGTGGCGTTGCGATGCACGCGGTGGGCGTCGCGCAGCATGTCGTTATAGACCTCCTGCGTCAGCTCCTCGCGCGGGTGACCGCGTTCGGCCAGCAGGCTGACGCTGTCCTGATTGATCTCGGCAAAGCCGCCGGTCACGGCGAATTCGCTGGTGGTGCCGTCGGCACCGACCAGGATCACCATGCCCGGACGCAGGGTCACGATCGTGGGCGCATGGCCGGGCATGGCGGTCAGATCGCCATCGCTGCCCGGCAGGCGCACCTCGCGCACGGGAACGGAGGCGAGGCTCCGTTCCGGCGACACGAGGTCGAACTGCATGGTATCGGCCATTGTGCCTCCTTACGCCGCTTCTGCGGCCAGACGCTGTGCCTTGGCCTTCACGTCCTCGATGTCGCCGACCATGTAGAAGGCCGATTCCGGCAGGTGGTCGTATTCACCCGCGACGACCGCCTTGAACGAGGCGATGGTCTTTTCCAGCGGCACCTGGACGCCGTCCGAACCGGTGAAGACCTTGGCGACGTCGAAGGGCTGCGACAGGAAGCGCTGGATTTTGCGCGCGCGGGTCACGGTCAGCTTGTCCTCTTCGGACAGCTCGTCCATGCCCAGGATCGCGATGATGTCCTGCAGCGACTTGTACTTCTGCAGGATGCCCTGCACGTCGCGCGCCACCTGGTAATGCTCCTCGCCGACGACGGCGGGGTCCAGGATGCGGCTGTTCGAGTCCAGCGGGTCCACGGCCGGGTAGATGCCCAGTTCCGAGATCGCACGCGACAGAACGGTCGTGGCGTCCAGGTGGGCAAAGGTCGTGGCCGGCGCCGGGTCGGTGAGGTCGTCGGCCGGGACGTAGACGGCCTGGATCGAGGTGATCGAGCCGTTCTTGGTCGAGGTGATGCGTTCCTGCATCGCGCCCATGTCGGTCGCCAGCGTCGGCTGATAGCCCACGGCGGACGGGATGCGGCCCAGCAGAGCCGACACTTCGGACCCGGCCTGGGTGAAGCGGAAGATGTTGTCCACGAAGAACAGCACGTCCGTGCCCGAGGCGTCGCGGAACTGTTCCGCCAGGGTCAGACCGGTCAGGGCGACTCGCATGCGGGCGCCCGGCGGCTCGTTCATCTGGCCATAGACCAGCGCCACCTTCGACTCCGACAGGTTGTCGGGGACGATGACGCCCGATTCGACCATCTCATGATACAGGTCGTTGCCTTCGCGGGTACGCTCACCCACGCCTGCGAACACGGAATAGCCCGAGTGCACCTTGGCGATGTTGTTGATCAGTTCCATGATCAGAACCGTCTTGCCCACGCCGGCGCCGCCGAACAGGCCAATCTTGCCGCCCTTGGAGTAGGGGGCCAGCAGGTCGATGACCTTGATGCCGGTCACCAGGATCTCCGAGCTGGTCGCCTGCGCGGCGAAGTCGGGTGCCGGCTGGTGGATGGCGCGGGTCTCGCTGGCGGCCAGGTCGGCGCCTTCGTCGACGGGCTCGCCCACGACGTTCAGGATGCGGCCCAGGGTCACGTCGCCCACGGGCACCATGATCGGGTTGCCGGTGTCGGTCACGACCTCGCCGCGGACCAGACCTTCGGTCGCGTCCATGGCGATGGTGCGGACGGTGTTCTCGCCCAGATGCTGGGCAACTTCCAGCACCAGCTTCTTGCCGTTGTTGGTCGTCACCAGCGCGTTCAGAATCGCCGGAAGCTGGTCTTCGAACTGCACGTCAACGACGGCGCCGATCACCTGCGTGATTTTACCAGTGGCCTCTGCCATGTTGTCACCTTTGCTTTACGGTCAGAGCGCCTCGGCGCCCGCAATGATTTCGATCAGCTCCGTGGTGATCGCAGCCTGACGCGAGCGGTTGTACTGCGTCGTCAGTCGGTCGATCATGTCGCCCGCGTTGCGCGTGGCGTTGTCCATGGCACTCATCCGCGCGCCCTGCTCGGACGCTGCATTCTCCAGAAGGGCGGCAAAGATCTGCGTCGCGACGGATCGCGGCAGCAGTTCGGCCAGCAGCGCGTCCTCACCCGGTTCGTAATCGTACAGCGCGTTGGCGGTGGCCCCTTCGGGCACCTCGGCGGGGATGATCTGCCGCGCGGTCGGGATCTGGCTGATTACCGATTCGAAGCGGTTGTAGAAGATCGTCGCCACGTCGAAATCGCCGCCGTCGAAACGGGCCAGAACCTCGTCCGTGATGGCGCGGGCGGTGTCATAGCCCATGCGCTTGACCTCGGAGAGGTCGACATGATGCACGAACAGGCTGCCATAGTCGCGCTTAAGCTGCTCGCGGCCCTTCTTGCCGACGGTCAGGATCGCGACGTCCTTGCCTTCGGCCCGCAGCCGGTCGGCATGAACGCGCGCCAGACGCACGATTGAGCTGTTGAAGCCCCCGGCCAGGCCGCGCTCCGCCGTCATCACGACCAGCAGGTGACGCTTGTCCTCACCCGTGCCGGCCAGCAGGCGCGGCGCGCCCGACTGGCCTGCCGCATTCGCGGTCAGGCCGGCCATGACGGCCGCCATGCGGTCGGCATAGGGGCGCGCGGCCTCCGCCGCCTCCTGCGCACGGCGCAGTTTGGCGGCGGCGACCATCTGCATCGCCTTGGTGATCTTGCGCGTGTTCTTGACGCTGCCGATCCGGTTCTTGAGATCCTTGAGACTGGGCATCTATTCCCCCTCTCAGGCGCGGGTGCTGTTGTATTCGTCCAGCACCGCCTTGATCGCATTTTCCAGATCGCCGCTGACCTTGCGGTCGTTGCGGGTCATGTCGTCCAGCAGGTCGGACTTCTGGCTGCGCAGGAACTGGATCAGACCCTCTTCCCAGGCCACGATCTCGCGGACGGGAACCTGGTCGATATAGCCCTTGGTCCCGGCATAGATCACGATCACGATCTCGGCGTTGGTCAGCGGACGATACTGCGGCTGCTTCATCAGCTCAGTCAGGCGGGCACCCCGGTTCAGCAGGCGCTGAGTCGCGGCGTCCAGGTCCGAACCGAACTGGGCAAAGGCCGCCATCTCGCGGTACTGCGCCAGCTCCAGCTTGACCGGACCTGCGACGGATTTCATCGCCTTGGTCTGGGCGGCAGACCCCACGCGGCTGACCGACAGACCGGTGTTCACGGCCGGGCGGACGCCCTGGAAGAACAGTTCCGTCTCCAGGAAGATCTGGCCGTCGGTGATCGAGATCACGTTGGTCGGGATATAGGCCGACACGTCGCCCGCCTGCGTCTCGATGATCGGCAGCGCGGTCAGCGAGCCCGAGCCATTGGCCTCGTTCAGCTTGGCCGAACGCTCCAGCAGGCGCGAGTGCAGATAGAACACGTCCCCCGGATAGGCTTCGCGTCCGGGCGGACGGCGCAGCAGCAGCGACATCTGGCGATAGGCCACGGCCTGCTTGGACAGATCGTCATAGATGATCAGCGCGTCCATGCCGTTATCGCGGAAATACTCGCCGATCGCGGTGCCGGAATAGGGCGCCAGGAACTGCATCGGCGCCGGGTCGGACGCGGTCGCGGCCACGACGGTGGTGTAGGCCATGGCGCCGGTCTCTTCCAGCTTCTTGACCAGCTGGGCCACGGTCGAACGCTTCTGGCCGACGGCGACATAGATGCAGTGCAGGGTCTTCATGCCCTCGGCCTCGCGGCCGTTATAGCTCATCTGGTTCAGGATCGTGTCCAGCGCGATCGCGGTCTTGCCGGTCTGGCGGTCACCGATGATCAGCTCGCGCTGGCCGCGGCCGACGGGGATCATGGCGTCCACCGACTTCAGGCCGGTTGCCATCGGCTCGTGCACCGATTTGCGCGGCATGATGCCGGGGGCCTTCATGTCGGCGATGCGGCGCTCGGTCGTCTCGATCGGGCCCTTGCCGTCGATCGGGTTGCCCAGGCCGTCCACGACGCGGCCCAGCAGGGCCTTGCCGACCGGAACGTCCACGATCGAGCGCGTGCGCTTGACGGTGTCGCCTTCCTTGATCGAGCGGTCGTCGCCGAAGATCACGATACCGACGTTGTCGGTCTCGAGGTTCAGCACCATGCCGCGGATTCCGCCGGGGAATTCGACCATCTCGCCGGCCTGGACCTTGTCCAGACCATAGACGCGCGCGATGCCGTCACCGACGGACAGGACCTGACCAACTTCGGCAACTTCGGCGTCCTGGCCGAAGTTCTTGATCTGCTCCTTGAGGATCGCCGAAATTTCGGCAGCCTGGATTCCCATTATCCGACCTCTTTCATGACATTCTGCAGGGAAGCGAGCTTCGAGCGGACCGAGCTGTCGATCATCTGCGAGCCCAACTTGACAATCATGCCGCCGATGAGGGTCTCATCGACGCGCGTGTTCAGCTTGACCGTCTTGCCCGATTTCTCGGCCAGGGTCTGTTTCAGGCGGTCCATCTGCGCATCCGTCAGCGCGATGGCGCTGGTGACGTCGGCGGTGACCTCGCCGCGCTCGGCGGCGATCAGGTCGGACAGGCGCGACACCATGTGCGGCAGCACGAACAGCCGGCGGTTCTGCGCCATCAGCTGCAGCGTGTTGGCCAGCACCGGCGACAGCTGCATCCGGGTGGCCAGCGCGCCGATGGCGCGGGCCTGCTGATCGCGTGAATAGATCGGGCTGGCGATCAGGTCGCGCAGCTCGGCGCTGTCGTGCAGGGCCGCGTCCAGATCGGCGGTCTGGGTCGCCAGGGCGTCGATGCCCCCGCCTTCCTTCGCGATCTCGAAGACGGCCTGCGCATAGCGTCCGGCGATGCTCTGGGAAATGGAAGCAGAGTTGGCCACGGTCATCCTTTACGGTTTGCCCAAACCCCGCTGGCGGGCCGGGCTGTCGCCTGGTCTGTCGCGGGGTGCGGGTCGCGGTCGCGCGGCTGATGGAAGGTCGCGCGCAAATCTGGGGCGTCTCTAGCAGGTGATTTGACGCCCGGCAACCTACAAGGGCAGGGAAACGCGGGCCTTTGCGACAAAGGGCGCAGGTTTACGAAAACCCCCGACGGGCAGCGCTAACACCCGTCCTAAACGGCCCGCCCCTCATGCGGCAGGATGTCGCATCAGCGGCGGGATTCAGTCGCTTTTGCGGGCGGTGGGGGCGGTTTGCGGGCGGGGGCGCGCCACGCCGTCCAGGATCTCCAGCGGGCTGGGCACATGGATTCGCACCCCCGGACCGACCGGGGCGCGGGTCTGGCGGGACAGCTCGACCAGGATCACGCCCGCGATCAGCACCCGGCTGATGCGCGCGCCGGTGCGTTCCCAGAACTGGGCGCTGCGCAACCAGAATCGCCTGTCCGAGGGCGGGATATAGACCGCGCTGCCGTGCCAGTCGTTCTGGAACCCCGCGCGGCGCATCTGCGCCTCGACCTGGCCGGTGGTGTAGGACCGACCGAAGCCAAAAGGCGTGCGGTCCGACGCCGCCCACAGGCCCGCCCGGTTCGGCACCATCAGCATCATCCGCCCCCCCGGTCCCAGGCAGCGCCAGGCCTCGGCCAGCAATTCGCGCGGATGCTCGCTGGTTTCCAGCCCGTGCAGCATGACCAGGCGGTCCAGGCTGCCGGTCTCGATCGGCCAGGCTGTCTCGTCGCACAGGACCGAATGGTTGGCCTGGCCCGCGGGCCAACCCATCACCCCCTGCGGCCCGGGCATCAGCGCCGTCACCCGGCGCGCTGTCGGCAGATAGGGCCGCAGCATCGGCGCGGCAAAGCCGAACCCCGCCACCGTCATGCCCGTGCAGCCCCCCGGCGCCCACCGCGCGGTCAGCCGGTCGCGCAGGATGCGCTGGACCACGCGGCCAAGCGCCCGCTGGTAATAAAAGCGCCGCAGCTGGTCGATGTCATGGTGCATTGCGCGCAGGTCCCGGTTTTGACAGGCTCAGGTGAACACAAGGTCAAGGATTTGCCAATGCCGCTGGAACTGGTCACGCTGCGCTGCCTCAAGGACAACTATGCCTACCTGCTGCATTCCGACGCGGGCACCGTGCTGATCGACGCCCCCGAGGCGATGCCGGTCCTGACCGAACTGGAGGCGCGGGGCTGGGGTCTGGACGCGATCCTGCTGACCCATCACCACGACGACCACATCCAGGCCGTCCCCGAGATCGTCGCGGCCACCGGGGCGCGCGTCATCGGTGCGGCCGCCGATGCGCACCGCCTGCCGCCGCTGGATGTCAGCGTGGCCCCCGGAGAGCCGCTGGAGGTGCTGGGCGAGGCGGTCGAGGTGATCGACGTGTCGGGCCACACGGTGGGCCATGTGGCGTTCCATTTGCCGGCCAGCGCCATGGCCTTCACCGCCGACAGCCTGATGGCCCTGGGCTGCGGCCGCCTGTTCGAGGGCGATCCGGCCATGATGTGGGACAGCCTGTCGCGCCTGAACGCCCTGCCCGGGGACACGCTGATCTGTTCGGGCCACGACTATTGCGCGGGCAACGGCGCCTTTGCGCTGTCCGTCGATGCCGACAACCCCGACCTGCAGGATCGCCTGGCCGCCATCGCCGAGGCGCGTAGCCCCTGCGCCCCCGCGACCCTGGCCGAAGAGCGCGCGACCAACCCGTTCCTGCGGATCTCGGCGCTGCGCGGCCCCCTTGGCATGGAGGGTCAGGACGACGCCGCGGTCTTTGCGCGGCTGCGCCGGATGAAGGACGAATTCTGACCCCCTGCGGCACCGGCGCACAGGGGGCCGGGCGCGATACGCTTGAAATGCGGGCGTTGCGACATCACATTGGCCTCAACCGGGGGAAAAACGTGGCACCTGTCGGAAAAACCACTTGATGCCAGGCGAAATCCACCAAATCTTAACCCTACCATGACAGTCTGGGCAGGTGGGCCGCGAATAGCCCATACCGCCAGCCGACTGACAGGAGACGACCGTGCCAAGTTTCTCGACCTCCCTGGAACAGGCCATTCACCAGGCGCTTGCGCTGGCGAACGAACATCGACACGAGCTTGCGACGCTGGAACATCTGTTGCTGGCGCTGACCGAGGAACCCGACGCGGTCAAGGTCATGCGCGCCTGCAACGTCGATCTGGAAGAGCTGCGCAAGACCCTGGTCGATTTCATCGAGGATGACCTGTCCACGCTGATCACCGATGTCGAAGGGTCCGAGGCGGTGCCGACGGCCGCCTTCCAGCGGGTGATCCAGCGCGCCGCCATCCATGTCCAAAGCTCGGGCCGCCAGGAGGTGACCGGGGCCAACGTGCTGGTGGCCATCTTCGCCGAACGCGAATCGAATGCGGCCTTCTTCCTGCAGGAGATGGACATGACCCGCTATGACGCGGTGAACTTCATCGCGCATGGCGTGGCCAAGAACCCGTCCTTCAACGAGCCCCGCAAGGTCGTCGGATCGGACGAGCCCGCCGAGGCCAAGCAGGCCGAGGCCGCCCCCGACCCCAAGGACGAGACCGCCCTTGGCAAGTATTGCGTGGACCTGAACGTCAAGTCCAAGAAGGGCGACGTCGACCCCCTGATCGGTCGCGAGCCCGAGGTCGAGCGCGCGATCCAGGTCCTGTGCCGCCGGCGCAAGAACAACCCGCTGCTGGTGGGCGACCCCGGCGTGGGCAAGACCGCCATCGCCGAGGGCCTGGCGCTGAAGATCACCCGCGGAGAGACCCCCGAGGTTCTGGCGGGTGCCACGATCTTCTCGTTGGACATGGGCGCGCTGTTGGCCGGCACCCGCTATCGCGGCGACTTCGAGGAGCGGCTGAAGGCCGTCGTCAAGGAGCTGGAGGCGCATCCCGATGCGATCCTGTTCATCGACGAGATCCACACCGTGATCGGTGCGGGCGCGACCTCCGGGGGCGCGATGGATGCGTCGAACCTGCTGAAGCCCGCGCTGGCGGGCGGTAAGCTGCGTTGCATGGGGTCCACGACCTACAAGGAGTATCGCCAGCACTTCGAAAAGGACCGCGCGCTGAGCCGCCGGTTCCAGAAGATCGACGTGAACGAGCCTTCGGTGCCCGACACCATCAAGATTCTGATGGGTCTCAAGCCGCATTTCGAGGCGCATCACGACCTGCGCTACACCAATGACGCGATCAAGTCGGCGGTGGAGCTGGCTGCGCGCTATATCAATGACCGCAAGCTGCCCGACAGCGCCATCGACGTCATCGACGAGGCGGGCGCGGCACAGCATCTGGTCAGCGAAAGCAAGCGCCGCAAGACGATCAGCCCCAAGGAGATCGAGGCCGTCGTCGCCAAGATCGCCCGCATCCCGCCCAAGAACGTCAGCAAGAACGACGCCGAGGTCCTGCGCGATCTGGATGCCGGTCTGAAGCGTGTCGTCTTTGGCCAGGACAACGCCATCGAGATGCTGTCCAGCGCCATCAAGCTGGCCCGCGCGGGCCTGCGCGAACCGGAAAAGCCCATCGGCAACTATCTGTTCGCAGGCCCGACCGGCGTCGGCAAGACCGAGGTGGCCAAGCAGTTGGCCTCCAGCCTGGGGGTCGAGCTGATCCGCTTCGACATGTCCGAATACATGGAGAAGCATGCCGTCAGCCGCCTGATCGGCGCGCCTCCGGGCTATGTCGGCTTTGACCAGGGCGGTCTGCTGACCGATGGCGTCGACCAGCACCCGCATTGCGTGCTGCTGCTGGACGAGATCGAAAAGGCGCATCCGGATGTGTTCAACATCCTGCTGCAGATCATGGATGCGGGCCGCTTGACCGACCATAACGGCCGGACCGTCGATTTCCGCAACGTGATCCTGATCATGACCTCGAACGCAGGGGCGGCGGATCAGGCCAAGGCGGCGATCGGCTTTGGCCGCGACCGGCGCGAGGGCGAGGACACGGCCGCGATCGAGCGGACCTTCACGCCCGAGTTCCGCAACCGTCTGGATGCGATCATCAGCTTTGCGCCCCTGTCGCGCGACGTGGTGGTCCATGTGGTCGAAAAGTTCGTGCTGCAGCTGGAGGCGCAGCTGATGGACCGCAACGTCCATATCGAACTGACCCCCGAGGCCGCCAACTGGCTGGCCGAGAAGGGCTACGACGACCGAATGGGCGCCCGCCCCCTGGGCCGCGTGATCCAGGAAAGCATCAAAAAGCCTCTGGCTGAGGAGTTGCTGTTCGGTCGCCTGACGAAGGGTGGCGTGGTCAGGGTCAATATCGAGGACGACAAACCCGTGTTCGACATCACCGGCCCCGACGCACCGCGGATTGGCAAATCCAAGACGCCCCTTCTGACTGCGGATTGATGCAGGGGTGAAGGCCCCGCCGAGATGGCGGGGCCTTCACCATTCTGGTCGGTTCGAACATCGGCATGTCCTGCCGAATGGCGGATATTGGTTCCTGCGAACTACGGATCCGTCATGCTCTGAGCGGGTGGATTGATCCTGATCACGGCCGCAGATGATGGTTGTCGCTAAGGCCACCGCGGCAAAGCACATTTCCAGACATCTGCCATATGATACGTCGCCAAGTCACAAGTCAGCCGGATGTGATCTCCATGAAGTCGCGCTTTTTGTGACAACGTTCATCATGTACGGTGTCTCGCTATGGGGACACCTGGTCTGAAGTGTCGACCATTGGGCATCTGTCATTGGATGCGTCGCCGCTGGTCGGGTTACGTCTCCCTCTGCAAGGCGTCATGGAGCCTGCTGCAGGCTGCTGCACAATGGCGCCACTCCCTGCACGCGCCGTAAGAGAGGAGTTGGCCGCCCATTCGCCCCGATGTGCGGATGCAACTTTGTATTCCGATCTCAGGCGACTTGTCCGCTGGAAAAGTTCCTTTGCTGTCGAGCGCTATTGTTCTCCCGATCCGGCGGTGGGGTGCGAGTTTTTGGTGTGCAGAACGCAGGCTGGGGGGCCTTCAGTCAGGCGGCGGCGATCAGATAGTCCTCGATCGGTTCCCTTTTCGGCATTCCTATCACGATCCGGGCAAGGGCGGCGTGATCGTTTTCGCCCTCAGAGCGATTGAGGACGGGCCTGGCTATTTTCCTCCAAGCCCGTCGCCCCGTCGAACACCGTCGCGATAGCGGGAAATGACGCTGCTCTGAACCCGCAGATCCGCGCGACTTGTGCGACCATGGTTCTTGAGACAGACCGGGCGAAGGCGCGCGATGGTCATACCCGATAGCCATATCACGTTGCTCATCGATCAGACCTCATCTGAGAGCGTGAGACACGCCAAGGGCGGCACATTACGGGGTTTGAAAACGGCGCGTCACTGGGACGAAGGTTTCGAGAGGGGCTCGAAGCAGCCGTGCCAGCCGGTCGGCACCTTGCCCCCTCTGCGCTCACAAGAGGGTAGTGTGGAAAGCCCTATGCGCCTTTTGGAGGTCCGCCCGAACATCGCGTCGGGATAGGGTCGGCATGGGCTGGGGCGGCGCGTGGTCGTCAGAGGAGCGGAGCCTTTTCGATGCGGGCCTGAAGGTCCGGGTCAAGGGCGCCGGACCCCATGACGGTCATGTGCACGTGAAGGATGCCGTGCTTCGAAACTGACCGCGCTATCGATTTCTTGAGATGGTCACCGTGGCGCTGAGTTGATCGTCGGAACCTGCCCACCGGTGAGGTCGCTCTGAAAAAGCTGCGGTCGTTCGCTGACCCGCTGCGTCATGGCGGTGGGATGCCCAAATGGGGCGGCGCGTGTCTCGGGGCAACGCGGCCTGTGCCGGAGGCCGCGGGATCGCATCGCCTCTTGGAACAAAGGCGGCTGGCCGCACTGATATGATCATCCTTGCCCCAAAATCATCGCAGGGGAGGCACAAGAATGCAGGGCGCTCCATCCGATCTTTTTTTTCCCCGCGCGACCCGTTAAGACCGGCCTGCGCAAAAGGATGGGCCCATGTTGAGATTTGCCACCCACGAAATCGGAATCCTGCGCGGAGAGGTCATGATCGTCTCCGACTATGACACCCAGGGACCGATGTGGACGGATCAGGGCGAACGCCAGGTGCGGCAGCATGTCGTGTTCAGCGAACGCTTTGTTGCGCCGCCGGTGGTGCAGCTGGGCGTGGGGATGTGGGATCTTGACCGCAGCTGCAATCAGCGCGGCGACCTGCAGGCACAGAACGTCACGCTGACCGGGTTCGACATCGTGTTCCAGACCTGGGGCGACACCCGCATCGCGCGGATGCGGGTGCAATGGACGGCGATCGGCGCCGTTCCCGACGAACAGGACTTTATCCTCTAGGCGCGGTCCAGGTTCACCGCGATCAGTCCGGCGACCTGCTGGGGGTGGGTCAGCGGGGCCATGTGACCCGCACCGGGCACCACCGCGCGGCCGACATCGGGCAGGCGCGCGGCCAGGGCATCGGCGATGCCCCGGACCACCGGCGGGCTCTCGGCCCCCTGGATCAGCAGCACCGGCGCGTCGATCTGCTCCAGCCCGCCCTCGCGCAGGATGCGGGCGCTGTCATGGCGCAGCGCATCGCCCGTGCCCGCGACCAGCCGGATCTGGCGCAGCATCGCCGCGCCGATCCGCGGCGGCACCGCGCCCCAGACCGACAGGAAGGCCGCCGCCGCCTCGGCATCGCGACCCTCGTCCAGCAGGGCCGCCATCCGGGCGTCCAGCGCATCCTGGGCGGGGTCGGGGCAGGCGGCGAACAGCACCGGCTCGATCAGGGTCAGGCTGCGCACGGCCTCGGGGGCGGCAACCGCGATGCGCAGCGCGACGGTCGCGCCGAAGCTGTGGCCGATCAGGTCCAGTGGCCGGTCGATCATCGCCGCCGCCAGCCGGGTGACTGCGGTGTGGTAATCCGGGCCGTCGGGCGTGGGCTGCCAATCGTCGCTGCGCCCGTGGCCGGGCATGTCGAACCCGCGCAGATCGATGCGGCCCGCCAGCGCGGCGGCGATGGGGCCCCAGGACGACCCGCTGCCCATCATGCAATGCAGGGCCAGCGCCGGGCGGTCGGCATCGCCCGGCCAGTGGCGCAGATGCAGCCCCGTCACAGCGTGGCCAGATGGCGGTCCAGAAAGTCCAGCCGGTCCTGGCCCCAGAACCGCTGATCGGTCTCGCGCACGATATAGAAGGGCGCGCCAAAGGCCCCCACTGCCACCGCCTGTTCCAGGTTGCGGCCATAGGTTTCGGCGCCGACGAACAGCCCCGTGTCGGCCAGCGCCGGATCGAAGCCATGCGCGGCGAGGATGTCGCGGATCACCGCGTCGTCGCTGATGTCGCGGTTTTCGGCCCAGACTGCGCGCAGGAAACCGTGCACCAGCCCGCCCAGATCGCCGCCGCCCGCCTCCTGCGCCGCGATGATCGCATAGGAGGAGGGGGCCATGTTCACCGGCCAATGCGCCGGTTTCAGGGTCAGGGGCATGCCCAGATGGTCGGCCCACCGGGGCAGCTCCTGGTTGCGGTAGTCCATGCGGCTGGCGTGGCGCTGTGCGGGGCGCACGCCGCCGGTGCGGTCGAACAGTTGCAGCACATCCAGCGGCCGATAGGTGATCTGCGCGCCGTGTCGGGCGGCGATCCGTTCCAGCCGGTCGCCCGCCAGATAGCACCAAGGGCTGATCGTCGCCAAGTAATAGTCGATATGGGCCATGGCTTTGTCCTTTCCGGGTTTGCCCGCAGGCTAGCGCGGTGCTAAGGCAGCCGCAATCTGACGCAACCGCCAAAGGCCCCGCCCCATGCCCGTCATGACCGAACCCAAGCTGATTTCCGGAAATGCCAACCGACCGCTGGCGCAAAGCATCGCGCGGCGCATGTCCCTGCACCGGGGCATGAGCGTCAACCTGCTGGATGCGCGGGTGGAGCGGTTCAACGACGCCGAGATCTTCGTCGAGGTCTATGAGAACGTGCGCGGCGAGGACATGTACATCATCCAGCCGACCTCGAACCCGGCCAATGACAACCTGATGGAACTGCTGATCATGGTCGATGCGCTGAAGCGGTCGTCGGCCGCGCGCATCACCGCCGTGATCCCCTATTTCGGCTATGCCCGCCAGGACCGCCGCGCCAAGGCCCGCACGCCCATCACCGCCAAGCTGGTCGCGAACCTGCTGACCAATGCGGGGATCGACCGGGTGCTGACGCTGGACTTGCATGCGGCGCAGATCCAGGGGTTCTTCGACATTCCGGTGGACAACCTCTATGCGGCACCGGTCTTTGCGCTGGATGTGCAGCATCACTTCAAGGGCCGGATGGGCGATCTGATGGTGGTGTCGCCGGATGTGGGCGGCGTGGCCCGCGCGCGAGAGCTGGCGACCCGGATCGGCGCGCCCCTGGCCATCGTGGACAAGCGCCGCGAGAAGGCCGGCGAGGTGGCCGAGATGACCGTGATCGGCGACGTGTCGGGCAAGGCCTGCATCATCGTGGACGACATCTGCGACACGGCGGGCACGCTGTGCAAGGCGGCGCAGGTGCTGACCGACAATGGCGCGACCGAGGTGCATGCCTATATCACGCACGGTGTCCTGTCCGGTCCGGCGGTCGAGCGGGTGTCGAAATCGGTGATGAAATCGCTGGTCATCACCGATTCGATCCAGCCGACCGATGCAGTCAAGAATGCGCCCAACATCCGCATCGTGCCGACCGCGCCGATGTTCACGCAGGCGATCCTGAACATCTGGAACGGGACGTCGGTGTCCAGCCTGTTCGAGACGGACACGCTGCTGCCGATCTATGAGGGGTTGTACTCTCCCAGCTGAGGGTCGCGCCGGGCGCGGGGGCGGATGCCTCCGGCGGGGATATTTTTCTGAAGAAGAAGGGCAGGGGCCGGTGCGTGTTTGGCGCGCCGGCCCTTTGCTGTCAGAGGGCGCGCCAGCCGATGTCGCGGCGGCAGAAGCCCTGCGGCCAATCGATCGCGTCGACCAGCGCATAGGCGCGCTGATGCGCCTCGGCCAGGGTGGCGCCGCGGCCGGTGCAGGCAAGGACGCGTCCGCCCGTCGCGATGACGGTGCCGTCCTTGGTGTCGGTGCCGGCGTGGAAGGTCATCTGGAAGCTGGTTTCGGGCAGGTCCTGCAGGCCGCGGATGGCGGTGCCCTTGGTATAGGCGCCGGGATAGCCTTGGGCGGCCACGACCACGGTCAGGGCGTGGTCGTCGGCCCAGGTGACGGGCATGTCGGCCAGCCGCCCCTCGGCGCAGGCCAGAAGCAGGTCCAGCACCTGGCCGCCAAGCCGCATCATCAGTACCTGGCATTCCGGGTCGCCGAAGCGGACGTTGTATTCGACCAGCCGCGCCTGGCCGTCCGCGATCATCAGCCCGGCATAGAGCACCCCCTGGAACGGGGTGCCGCGCCGGGCCATCTCGGCGATGGTGGGGCGCACGATGCGGTCCATCACCTGATCCTGGATCGCCTGCGTCAGCACCGGGGCGGGGCTGTAGGCGCCCATGCCGCCGGTGTTTGGGCCGGTATCGCCATCGCCCATGCGCTTGTGGTCCTGGGCGGTGCCGATGGCCAGACAGTCGGTGCCGTCCGAGAGGATGAAGAAGCTGGCTTCCTCTCCGTCCATGAACTCCTCGATGACGACGGACATGTCGCCGAATGCGCCGTCGAAGATGTCGTCGATGGCGGCATGGGCCTGATCCACCGTCTCGGCCACGGTGACGCCCTTGCCGGCGGCCAAGCCGTCGGCCTTGACGACGATCGGCGCACCCTGGGCGGTCACGTAATCGCGGGCGGCGGCGGCATCGGTGAACCGGGCCCAGGCTGCAGTCGGGGCGGCGCAAGCGTCGCAGATTTCCTTGGTGAAGGTTTTGGATGCCTCCAGCTGGGCTGCGGCCTGCGACGGGCCAAAGACCAGGAAGCCCGCGTTGCGCAGGGCGTCGGACACGCCTGCGGCCAAGGGCGCCTCGGGGCCGACGATCACGAAGTCGATGGCGCTTTCCTGAGCGAACTCCAGGACCTCGGCGCGCGACAGCACGTCCAGGTCGGCGCATTCGGCGACGCCTGCGATGCCCGCATTGCCGGGCGCCACGATCAGGCGGTCGCATTTCGGGTTCTGCCGGATCGCCCAGGCCAGCGCGTGTTCGCGCCCGCCGCCGCCCAGGATCAGGATATTCATCTGCCGCCCTTTCGCTTGACCTTGCGGCGTTCTAGTCTGGCGCGGACAAGGGAACAAGACGCATGGACCTGCTGGACGACGACATGGACGATGCCCCCGAACCGGGCAGCAACGCGCATGAATTCACCGTGTCCGAACTGTCCGGCGCGGTCAAACGCAGCATCGAGGATCAGTTCGGCCGCGTCCGCGTGCGGGCCGAGGTCGGCCGCGTGTCCCGCCCCGGATCGGGGCATCTGTATTTCGACCTCAAGGACGACCGCGCGGTGCTGGCCGCCGTCACCTGGAAGGGGCAGGCCGCTCGCCTGATCCAACGCCCCGAGGAGGGGATGGAGGTCATTGCCACCGGCCGCCTGACGACCTTTCCGGGCCAGTCGAAATACCAGATGATCGTTGACCAGATCGAACCCGCCGGCGCCGGCGCGTTGATGGCGATGCTGGAGAAGCGTCGCAAGGCGCTGGCCGCCGAGGGGCTGTTCGATCAGGACCGAAAGCGCGCCCTGCCGTTTCTGCCACGGGTGATCGGGGTGGTGACCTCGCCATCCGGTGCGGTGATCCGCGACATCCTGCACCGGCTGCGGGACCGGTTTCCGACCCGCGTGATCATCTGGCCGGTGGCCGTGCAGGGCGACGGCTGCGCGCCGCAGGTGACGGCAGCGATCCAGGGGTTCAACGCGCTGGCGCCGGGGGGGGCGATCCCGCGGCCCGATCTAATCATCGTGGCGCGGGGCGGCGGGTCGCTGGAGGACCTGTGGGGCTTCAACGAGGAATCGGTCGTGCGGGCGGCGGCGGAAAGCGACATCCCCCTGATTTCCGCCGTGGGGCATGAGACGGACACGACGCTGATCGACTTTGCCTCGGACCGGCGTGCGCCGACGCCGACCGCTGCGGCCGAGATGGCCGTGCCGGTCCGTGCCGACCTGGCCGCGCGGCTGGCCGAGACCGGGGCGCGGATGGCGCGCAGCAATGCGCAGGCGATCCAGCAGCCGCGCCAGCGCCTGCGCGATCTGACCCGCGCCCTAGGCCGCCCCGCCGCCCTGACCGAGGGCGCGCGGCAAAGGCTGGACCAGTGGGGCGGGCGGCTGGAGCCCGCGCTGCGGCAGCTGGCCCGCGCGTGCAGGCAACAGCTGGCCGCGCGCCCGATGCCCGCCGCCATGCTGCGCCAGTTCACCCAGGGCAAGCGGGCGGGGCTGGACCGGGCGCTGATGCGGCTGGAGGGCGCCCGCACCCGGCGGCTGGAGCGTCCGCGCGACCGGCTGGCGCAGCTGCGCGACCGGCTGGAGAATTCGCTGGTGCGGGTCGTGGCGACCACCCGGCGCGCGGTGGCGCAGCAGGGCGCGGGGCTGGCCGATCTGGATCAGCGGCTGGTCGCGGCCATGGCCCGTGTCCGCCGTCAGCGGCAGGATGCGCTGGTGCGGCTGGACCGGATGCGGCTGTCGTTGGGCCACGAGCAGACGCTGCGCCGTGGCTTCGTGATCGTGCGCGGCCCCGATGGCGGGGTCGTGACCACGCCCGAGGCCGCGGCCCAGACCCCCCGGATGGAGTTGCAATTCGCGGGTGACCGCCGCGTGGCCGTGCGCCCCGACGGCGTCCCGGACAAGGCGAAACGCCGCAAGCCCGCGCCGCCGCCGGAGCAGAAGACGCTGATCTAATCTCAGGCGGGGCGGGGACGCATCACCAGCCAGATCAGCGCTCCGCCCGCCAGCACCAGGAAGGGCAGCATCGCCAGGTTGACCGCGTTCCAGCCCGCGACGATCGACCCGCCCGAACAGTTCATCAGCCCGCCCGATGACAGCGAGGCCAGGAACACGCCGCCGAAGACCACGAAATCGTTCATGCCCTGCACGCGGCCGCGTTCCTCGGGGGCATGGGCGCGGGTCAGCATGGTCGTGGCCCCGATATAGCCAAAGTTCCAGCCGATCCCCAGCAGGATCAGCGCAACGAAGAACTGCTCCAGCTCCACCCCGGACAGGGCGACGGCGCCAGCGGCGGCCAGGATCGCCAGGCCCAGCCCCACGATGGTCTCGGCGCCAAAGCGGGCGATCAGGTGGCCGGTGACAAAGCTGGGCGCGAACATGGCCAGCACATGCGCGCTGACGATATTGGCCGCATCCGTCGTGTCATAGCCGCAGCCCACCACGGCCAGCGGTGTCGAGGTCATCACCAGGTTCATCAGCGCATAGGACACCATCCCGCAGATCATCGCGACGGCAATGGCGGGGGTCCGCAGGATCTGGCCCATCGGGCGTCCGGCGGGTGCGCCTGCGACCGGGGCGGGCGGTTTGGGGATGTCCAGGAACGCAAACAGGAACGGCCCCGCCAGATTCAGGCCGATCACCGCCAGATAGGTCGCCAGGAACGGCACCGCCGTCAGGTCGCTGGTCATCCGCACCAGCGCAGGCCCGATGATGGCGGCGGCAAGGCCCCCGGCCATGACCAGGCTGATGGCCTTGGGGGCGTAATCTTCCGGCGCGGTGTCGGTGGCGGCAAAGCGATAGAAGCCCTGCGCCGACATGTAGATGCCCGTCAGGGTCGATCCGACCATGAACAGCCCGAACGATCCCAGCCACAGCCCGGCCGCCGCGACGGCCGCGCCCAGGCCCCCTGCCGCCACCGCCAGCAGGAACCCCGCCTGCCGCCCGCGCGCCTGCATGAAGCGTGCCAGCGGCCGCGCCGACAGGGTCGAGCCCAGGATGATCATCGACAGCGGCAGCGTCACCAGGCAGGGATGCGGCGACAGGATCTGTCCCGCCAGCCCGCCCACGATGAAGATGACCGACATCTGCGCGCCCAGGATCGCCTGTGCCAGCACAAGGACCGCGACATTCCTGCGGGCGCGCGCCAGATCCATCGCGTCAGCTGCGCAGGGCTGCGGCGGTGCGGGCGCGATCCTCGATCGCCTGCCAGTTGCCGGCGGCCATGTCGGCATCGGTCACGATCCAGCTGCCGCCGACGCAGATCACGTTGGGCAGGGACAGATAGCTGGTCGCGTTCTGCGGCGTGACGCCGCCCGTGGGGCAGAAGCTGATGCGGGGCAGGGGGCCTGCCAGCGATTTCAGCGCCGGGGCGCCGCCCACCGCCTCGGCCGGAAAGAACTTCAGCATGTCGAAACCGGCGTCGGCGGCGCGCATCACCTCGGAGGCGGTGACGGCGCCGGGCAGCAGCGGCAGGGCCAGGTCCTCGCAGGCCGCGATCAGCCGGTCGGTCAGGCCGGGCGAGACCGCAAAGCTGGCGCCCGCGTCCTTGGCGCGTTTCGCGTCGTCGGGGTTCAGCACGGTGCCTGCGCCGACATGGCCGCCCGCGACGCGGCTCATGGCGCGGATCGCGTCCAGCGCGGCGTCCGAGCGCAGCGTCACCTCCAGCACCGGCAGGCCGCCCGCGACCAGCGCGCGCGCCAGCGCCTCGGCGTGGCCTGCGTCCTTGATGACGATGACCGGGATCACCGGCGCCAACTGGCACAGGGCTTTCGTCTGCCGGGACTGATCTTGGGGGGTCATGACGGGCCTATTGTTTAGGGATAGAACTGTTGCGAACCTGAACCCAAGCCCCGCCCGATGCAAGGGTGCCGCCATGCCGATGTTACCGCTATCTGCAGGAATGCCACAGCGAATCCGCTTGCCTTTCGCCCGTGCAAGGGCTATCGCGCGCCTACTTCACAGGCAGGGGAGGGCCTTGCGGGACATATCCGCAAAGGTCCACCGGTTGGGGCATCCGCCCTGAGACCCCCTGCCAAGGCGCAAACCGGAAAGGAACTCCTCATGGCGCTTCCCGAATTCTCGCTGCGTCAGCTTCTTGAAGCTGGCGTTCACTATGGCCACCAGACGCAGCGCTGGAACCCCCGCATGGGCGAGTTCATCTATGGCGACCGCAACGGCATCCACATCCTGGACCTGACCCAGACCGTCCCGATGCTGGACCAGGCCCTGCAGGTCGTGCGCGACACCGTCGCCAAGGGCGGCCGCGTGCTGTTCGTCGGCACCAAGCGCCAGGCCCAGAAGGCCATCGCCGAAGCCGCCGAGAAATCGGCGCAGTTCTACATGAACCACCGTTGGCTGGGCGGCACGCTGACCAACTGGAAGACCGTCAGCCAGTCGATCAACCGCCTGAAGGCGATTGATGAGACCATGGCCGGCGGCGCCGAGGGTCTGACCAAGAAAGAGCGCCTGCAGCTGGAGCGCGAGCAGACCAAACTGCAAGCCTCGCTGGGCGGCATCCGCGACATGGGTGGCCTTCCCGACCTGATCTTCGTCATCGACGTGAACAAGGAAGACCTGGCCATCCTGGAAGCCAAGAAGCTGGGCATTCCGGTCGTGGCCGTGGTCGACACCAACTGCTCGCCCGATGGCGTGGACTACATCATTCCGGGCAACGATGACGCGGCGCGCGCCATCGCGCTGTACTGCGATCTGGTCAGCCGTGCGGCGCTGGACGGCATGTCGGCACAGATGGGCGCCGCCGGCGTCGACCTGGGCTCGCTGTCGGACGCCCCCGAGGAGCTGCTGGACGAGGCCGAGGCGCCCGCCGAGGCCTGATCCGTCCGGATCGATAATTTCATGGATGTGTCGTCAGGCGGGGGTATGCCCCGCCTGACGCGTTCAACAGATAGGAGACGGATATGGCAATCACCGCAGCGATGGTGAAGGAACTGCGCGAGACCACCGGCGCAGGCATGATGGACGCCAAGAAGGCCCTGACCGAAAACGACGGCAACATGGAAGCCGCCATCGACTGGCTGCGCACCAAGGGCCTGGCCAAAGCCGCCAAGAAGGCCGACCGTGTCGCCGCCGAAGGTCTGGTGGGCGTGCAGGTTTCGGGTGGCCGCGGCGTCGCCGTGGAGATCAACTCGGAAACCGATTTCGTCGCCAAGAACGCCGATTTCCAGCAGCTGGTCCGTGACATCACCGGCGTTGCGCTGAACGGCGCAAGAGACATCGAGGCGCTCAAGGCGGCCGATCTGGGCGGCAAGCCCGTGGGCGACGTCGTGACCGGCGCCATCGCCCGCATCGGCGAGAACCTGACCCTGCGCCGCGTGCAGGTCCTGGAAGGCGAGACCGTCGTGTCCTACGTGCACAACGCCGCCGCCGACGGCCTGGGCAAGATCGGCGTGCTGGTCGCGCTGTCGGGTCCGGCCGACAAGGCGCAGACCGTGGGCAAGCAGTTCGCGATGCACATCGCGGCCACCAACCCCGTGTCCCTGTCCGAGGCCACCATGGACCAGGCCGCGCTGGAGCGCGAGCTGCAGGTGCAGACCGCCAAGGCGCTGGAAGAGAACGCCTCGTCGGCCAAGCCGAAGCCCGAGGCCGTCATCCAGAACAACATCATCCCGGGCCGGATGAAGAAGTTCGTGGCTGAGAACACCCTGCTGGGCCAGGCCTTCGTGATGAACCCCGACCTGACGGTCGAGCAGGCCGCCAAGGAAGCCGGCGTCGAGATCACCGGCTATGCCCGCGTGATGGTCGGCGAAGGCATCGAGAAGAAGGAAGAGGATTTCGCAGCCGAGGTCGCCAAGACCCTCAGCGGCGCCTGATCCCCTGACTGCTGACTGAAACGGATGCCGGCCCCTGGGCCGGCATCTTGCGTTTCGTGGCCTTTGGTGGCAGCGCGCAGCCAAGGCAACCCGACCGCGCGCCGCCTGTTCCTGACACTGTCGTGTCACCACTCACGGAACAGCGCGATCAGATGCGGTTTTTCAGTGCGGCGAAACGGTGGAAACCCTTACCTTCGCCATCCTCGCCCCGTGGCAGGGTCGCGCCGGTGACGGGGCCGAACAGCTGATGCGTGACATGGGCCTTGAGCACGGCTTGGGGGGTCGTGTCCACGCCCAGGGCCTCGCGGGCCAGGCGCATGTGCTTTTCCACGGTGGCGGGGGTGATGCCCAGGATCATCGCGGTCTCGGCTACGGTCTTGCCCGACGACCGCCATCCCAGAACCTCGCGCTGGCGGGGCGTCAGGGTCGCCTTGGCCGGGTGGCGGTGCATGGTGGCGATGCGCATGTGCATGACCCAGGACAGGACCCGCACATCGCGCCCCGCCAGGGCCCACCGCTCTCGCAGGTGGTGATCGCCTGCGCCCTGAAAGGGGACCGCCAGCACCGCGCCCACCCCGTTCAGGACCTTGTCGCGCAGGCTGACGATCTGGACCGCGCCCACGCCGTGATCCGCTGCCAGCGCCAGCGACGGCGAATGGACGCCACGGGCCAGCAGGTCGCGCGCGGCGATGTCGCCATCATTGTTCAGCACCCATTCGATCCACGGGTCGCGATGCAGGTCGCGCAACTGCTGCGCGTGTTCGATCAGCCGCGGCGGCAGATTGCTGAGCACGACCGGATTTTCCTGCATCACCGATCGCGGCACGCTGAGCATGAAACGTCCCGCATAGAGCGCATGTTCGAATCCCAGATGCGCCATCGCCTGGTGAAAGACGGCGCCGATATCGGGGATGGTTCTGGCGTCCAGCAGACGTTCGATGAAACCTGGCAACATTTATATCACGAACTCAAATCATTGCATAAAGATGCATAGGATGGTGCCCCGCGGTCTTTGCCAAGGGGGAAACTGGAACAGTCCTAACGTCCGGGCGCGGCATGAGGTCCGCCCTTGGGTGCCGCGGATGGGCGGGGGCGCTGGACCTTTGGGGCCGGCCCATGCGAAACAGGGCACGAACCGCCCTTGCCCAAAGTCGCCCCCGCCATGCCCTTCATCATCGCCATCGACGGACCTGCCGCCTCAGGAAAGGGCACGATTGCCCGTGCCCTGGCGGATCGGTTCGGTTTTCACCACCTGGATACGGGCCTGTTGTATCGCGCGACGGGTGCCAAGGGCGGCGACGCCGTGGCCGCGGCGCGCGCGCTGACCGCCGCCGACCTGACCCGCGAGGGCTTGCGCAGCGCCGAGGCGGGCCAAGCCGCCAGCCGCATCGCGGCCATCCCCGAGGTTCGCGAAGCGCTGGTTGCGTTCCAGCGTCATTTTGCCGCACAGGAACCGGGCGCCGTTCTTGACGGGCGCGATATCGGCACGGTCATCTGCCCCGACGCGCCGGTCAAGCTGTATGTCGTGGCCTCGGACGCGGTCCGCGCCGCCCGACGCGCCGCCGAACTGGGCGCCGATCCCGACGAGATGCTGGCCCAGCTGCGCGAACGCGACCTGCGCGACAGCCAGCGCGCCGCGGCCCCGCTGCGCCCCGCCGACGACGCCGTGGTGCTGGACACCAGCGCGCTGAGCATCGAAGCCGCCGTGGCCGCCGCCATCGCCCATGTCGAACGGGTGCGCGGCGCCTGAGGTCGTGGGGCCTGATCTCAGGGGGCGATGATCTCGAAGGCGGTGACGTCGACCATGCCGCGATCGGTGATTTTCAGTGCCGGAATGACCGGCAGGGCCAGAAACGCCAGCTGCAGGAACGGCTCCTCCAGCGTGGTGCCCAGGGTGCGGGCGGCCTCTCGCAACGCGATCAGCCGGTCGCGCACCGCCTCGAAGGGGTCCAGGCTCATCAGGCCCGCGACGGGCAGGGGCAGTTCGGCCAGGACCAGGCCGTCCAGCGTCACCACGAATCCGCCCTCGATCTGGGTCAGGCGGTTGGCGGCGAGGGCCATGTCGTCGTAATCGACCCCCACGACCGCGATATTGTGATGGTCGTGGCACACGGTCGAGGCGATGGCCCCCCGCGCCAGCCCGAAGCCCCGCACGAACCCCGTGGCGATGTTGCCGTTCTTGCCGTGACGCTCGATCACCGCGATGCGGGTCAGGTCTCGGGCCGGGTCGGGGCGCTTGTCGCCATCCTGCGGGGCGATGTCGACGGTCAGGTGTTCGGTGATGATCTTGCCTTCCAGAATGCCGATCACCGGGGTCTGGGTCCGGTTGCCGGTGCAGCGGAAATCCTGCGCGGCGACCCGGGGCGCCTTGACCGAGGCGCGCGCCACCGGGGCGACGGCCCCGCGTGCCTCAAAGGCCGCATCATCCACCACCCGGCCCCCGGCCAGAACCAGCTGCGCATGGCAGCCCTCCAGGCTGTCGATCGCCACGATATCGGCGCGCAGGCCCGGCGCGATCAGCCCGCGATCCTTCAGGCCGAACGCCTCGGCCGCCGACAGCGAGGCGGCGCGATAGGCCGCCAGCGGCGCGGTGCCAAGCGCGATCAGGCGGCGGATCATATAGTCCAGATGCCCGTGTTCCGCGATATCCAGCGGGTTTCGGTCGTCGGTGCACAGGCACAGATAGGGGCTGGTGGCCTCGGTCAGGATCGGTTGCAGGGCGTCCAGATCCTTGCTGACGGACCCCTCGCGGATCAGCACGCGCATGCCCTTGCGCAGCTTTTCCAGCGCCTCGTCCGCTGTGGTCGCCTCGTGCTCGGTGCGGATGCCAGCGGCGATGTAGGCGTTCAGGTCCAGGCCCGACAGCTGCGGGCAATGCCCGTCGACATGGCCGCCCGCGAACAGGCGCAGCTTGGCCATGGCGCCCGGATCGCGGTGGATGATGCCGGGATAGTTCATGAACTCGGCCAGCCCGATGGCCGAGGGGTGGCCCTTGACCTGCGCCAGATCGCCCGCCTCGATCCGCGCGCCCGATGTCTCCATCTCGGTCGACGGCACGCAGGAGGACAGCTGGACCCGCAGGTCCATCAGCAGCTGTTCCGAGGCCTGCTGAAACCAGCGGATGCCGTCCAGGCCGATGACATTGGCGATCTCGTGGGGGTCGCAGATGGCGGTGGTGACGCCGCGCGGCGTCACGCAGCGGTCGAATTCATGCGGCGTGACCAGGCTGCTTTCGACATGCAGATGCGTGTCGATGAAGCCCGGCACCAGAACCAGCCCACTGACGTCCATCATGCGGATACCGTCATAATCGCCGATGCCCGCGATCCGGTCGCCGCAGATGGCCACGTCGCCCGCCATCATCGTGCCCGTGATCAGGTCGAACACCCGGCCGCCGCGCAGGACGATGTCGGCGGGCTCGTCCCCGCGGGCCACGGCGATGCGGCGTTCCAGATCATCCATCGGCGTCTCCTGTTGCTTGGCGGCACCAAACCCCAAAGGCGGCGGGAAATCCAGAGGCGGCTCAGGGGTTCCAGCGCAGGAAGTTCGCGATCAGGCGCAGGCCGACGCCTTGCGATTTCTCGGGGTGGAACTGGGTGCCGATGATGTTGTCGCGACCGACCACCGCCGTCACCGGGCCGCCGTAATCGACATGCGCCAGCAGATGCGCGGGGTCGGTCACCTGGAACTGCCAGCTGTGCACGAAATAGGCGTGATCGCCGGTGGTGATTCCCTCCAGCACCGGGTGAGGGTGATCGATGACCAGGTCGTTCCAGCCCATATGCGGCACCTTGAGACCGGGCGCGGCGATGGCGCGGATCTCTCCGCCGATCCAGTCCAGACCGGGGGTCTGACGGTATTCGTGTCCGGTGGTGGCCAGCATCTGCATGCCGACGCAGATGCCCATGAAGGGCACGCCGCGGGTCAGGACGGCCTGCTGGATGGCCTCGGCCATGCCGTCCACCTCGCCCAAGGCGGTGCGGCAGGCCGGGAACGCCCCGTCGCCGGGCAGCACGATGCGGTCGGCGCGGGCGGCGACCTCGGGGTCGGCGGTCACGAGCACCTCGGCGCCCGCATCGCGGCCCATCAGCTGGAACGCCTTTTCCGCCGAATGCAGGTTGCCGCTGTCGTAATCGACCAGCGCGACCCGCATCACAGCGCCCCCTTGGTCGAGGGCAGGACGCCCGCCATGCGCGGGTCGGGCTCGACCGCCTCGCGCAGCGCGCGGGCCACGGATTTGAACGCGGCCTCGGCGATGTGGTGGCTGTTCAGCCCGTGGATGCGGTCCACATGCAGGGTGATGCCACCATGCGTCGACAGGGCCTGAAAGAATTCGCGCACCAGTTCGGTGTCGAAGGTGCCGATCTTTTCCGACGGGAAATCGACATTCCACACCAGATAGGGCCGCGCCGACAGATCCAGCGCGCAGCGGACCTGCGTGTCGTCCATCGCCAGCAGAAAGCTGCCGTAACGGCGGATGCCCTTCTTGTCGCCCAGGGCCGCGACCAGGGCCTGGCCGATGGCGATGCCCGTGTCCTCGACCGTGTGGTGGTCGTCGATATGCAGGTCGCCATCCGCGCGGATGGTCATGTCGATCAGCGAATGCCGCGACAGCTGGTCCAGCATGTGATCGAAGAAGCCCACGCCGGTCCGGTTGTCATAGACGCCGGTGCCGTCGAGGTTCAGCGTGACCTCGATGCTGGTTTCCGAAGTCTTGCGGGTGATGGTCGCCTGGCGCATGGGGTGTCCTTCCTGTCAGGCGGCCTTATAGGCGCGCGCGACCGGTCCGCCAAGATGGTCCCTGCCGATGCGCCGATCAGGGGGAACAAATCGGCCCCCGGTGGCCTTTCTCACCGGAATGTGAGAAGACGCTGCCTTCCGCGGCGGATCTCCGCCAAGGGTCCCAGGACCTGCCACCCGATCGAGACGCAATCTGAAAGGGACAGATGTCACAGCCACCGAAAGGCCCCGGCACGCCGGGCACCCCCCCAAACCGCGACCGCACGCGCGAACGCGACGCGCTGACCGGCCGCTATCCGCCGCTCAAGCCCAAGGCCCCGCCCCCCGCGCCCACGCCGGAACCCGGGGTCGAGCCGCTGCCCGAACCCGAAGGCCTGACCGAGATCATCGAGACCGATTATTCGATCGGTCAGGACAATATCGAGGGGCGCGCGCCCTTTGCCTTTGACGTGCACAACCCGGTCTTTGGCATCTCGGCGGCTGCGGTGGTGATCTTTACCGTCGTCACGCTGCTGTTTCCCAGCCAGCTGGAGCCGTTCTTCGGCGGCGTGCGCGACACGCTGACGGGCAATCTGGATTGGTTCTTCATGCTGGCCGGCAATGTCTTTGTGCTGCTGTGCCTGGCGCTGATCGTGTCGCCGCTTGGCCGGGTCCGTCTTGGCGGTCCCGATGCCACGCCCGATTTCAGCCTGACCGGCTGGTTCGCGATGCTGTTTGCGGCGGGCATGGGGATCGGGCTGATGTTCTATGGCGTCAGCGAACCCCTGGGCCATTTCGAGGCCGCGCTGGCCGGGACCGTCACCGAAGGCGGCATCCGCACCGATTGGGCGCCCCTGGGCGGCGCGCTGGACGACCCCGAGGCCGCGCGCCGTCTGGGGATGGCCGCGACCATCTTCCACTGGGGCCTGCACCCTTGGGCGATCTATGCGGTCGTGGCGCTGGCCCTGGGCCTGTTCGCCTATAACAAGGGGCTGCCGCTGACGCTGCGCTCGGTGTTCTATCCGATCTTTGGGGAACGCATCTGGGGCTGGCCGGGCCATGTCATCGACATCCTGGCGGTGCTGGCGACCATCTTCGGCCTGGCGACCTCTCTGGGCCTTGGCGCCGAACAGGCGACGGCGGGCCTGTCGCATCTGTTCGGCTTTGCCAATACCGACATGACCAAGGTCATCCTGATCGTGCTGATCACGCTGGTGGCGGGCTGTTCGGTCGTGCTGGGTGTCGAAAAGGGCGTCAAGCGCCTGTCCGAGCTGAACATGATCCTGGCCATCCTGCTTTTGGTCTTCGTGATCCTGGTCGGCCCGACGGTGGTCATCCTGACCGGATTCTTTGGTAATCTGGGTGCCTATGTCACCGAGGTCGTGCCGCTGTCGAACCCGTTCGGGCGCGATGACGACAACTTCCGCCAGGGCTGGACGGCGTTCTATTGGGCCTGGTGGATCAGCTGGTCGCCCTTCGTGGGCATGTTCATCGCCCGCGTGTCGCGTGGCCGGACCGTGCGCCAGTTCCTGATCGCGGTGCTGATCGTGCCGTCGCTGATCTCGATCCTGTGGATGACCGCACTGGGCGGCACGGCGATCGACATGACGGTGGCGGGCTTCTCGGGTATCCTGGACGCGCCGCTGGAGCTGGAGCTGTTCGAGATGCTGGCCCAGCTGCCGCTGTCGCAGATCACCTCTTTCGTGGGGATCGTGCTGGTCATCGTGTTCTTCATCACCTCCTCGGATTCGGGATCGCTGGTGATCGACACAATTGCCGCGGGCGGCAAGATCAACGCCCCCGTGCCGCAGCGCATCTTCTGGGTTGCCAGCGAGGGGGCGGTCGCGATCGCGCTGCTGCTGGGCGGCGGTCTGGTCGCGCTGCAGGCGATGGCGGTGTCGACGGGCCTGCCCTTTGCCATCGTGCTGCTGGGGGCGTGCTATGCGCTGGTCGTCGGCCTGATGGCCGAACGGCGCGAACTGCGCTGACCCTTGCATGTGAACGGGCGGGTTTTCCCGCCCGTTCTTGCCTTGCCGGTCCTGCAATGCGAAAACGCCGTGACAGGCCATCAAAGGACCGCGCCGATGAGTGACATCACCGCCAGCGAACGCCGCCTCAGCGCCGCGCTTGACCGCATGGACCAGCTGCTGGATCTGGGCGTGCGTCCCGCCGCCCCGGCAGAGGCCGCAACCGAACCCCCGGTCCCGCATGACGACACGGCCCCGGACGCCAGCGCGCTGGCCGACCTGCAGGCCCGCCTGGACGCCGCGGCCGAGCATTCGGCCCGCCTGGCCGAGGCCAACGAGGCGCTTATCGCCGCCAATCGCGATCTGCTGGATGCGCAGGCCACGGGCGGCATCGGCCCGGACGAGTCCCGCGCCGCGCTGGAGGCCGAGCTGTCTGCCCTGCGCGCCGCCCGCGCCGCCGAGATGGCGCAGATGAGCGAGATCATGACCGAACTGGAGCGTCTTCTGGCCGAGGAGCCTGCGGCCATCGACCAGCCGCTGCCCGGCCCGGACGCCTCCGACAATCACGAGGACCGCTGACATGGCCGAGGTCGAATTCACCATCGGACACAAGGAATACCGCGTCGGCGCCGCCGATGGCGAGGAACGCCTGCTGCAGCGCGCCGCCCAGATCCTGGACGGCGAGGCCCGCCAGATCCTGGAGCAGGCCGGCCGCGTCCCCGAGCCGCGCCTGCTGCTGCTGGCCGGGCTGATGCTGGCCGACCGCTTTGCCACGCTGGAGGAGCGCGCCGAAAAGGCCGAACGCCAGGTCGCGCGGCTGCAGCAGAACCCGCCCCGCGTCGAGGTGCCCGTCATCCCCGCCGATCTGCGCGAGGCGATGGCCGAGATGGCCGCCCGCGCCGAATCACTGGCCGACCGGCTGGAGGAGCAGTTCCAGCCTTAACCCGCCGTTAACTCGGCGCGGCCATGATGGCCGGATGATGTGGCCCGTCCTGATTCTGCTTGCCCTGATCGCGACCCTGACGGGGTGCACCACGCCGTCGCCCGGCTATCTGGGCACGCCGCGCCAGGATGTGGCGGTCGATGGGATGCGCTTTGCCGTGCATGTCCGCGCCACCGACGCGCAGGTGATCCGGCTGGACTATGTCACGCGGGCAGGTCACGGGGCGGTGGCCGACCGCATGATGCGCGCGGCGCAGCAGGCGTCGGGATGCGTGCCCATTCCCAACAGCCTGCGACCCTTGGGCGGGGCGGGCTCGGCCGTCGCGGTGGTGATGCTGCGTTGTCCAGCCTAGTCGCCCTGACCGTCGCCCAGAAAGGCCGCCAGCGTCTCGGCCACGGCCTCGGGGTCGTCGGCATGCAGCCAGTGGCCTGCATCCTTCAGCGTCACGATGCGGACCTGCGGGAAATGCGCGCGCAGCGCCGCCTCTCCGGCCTCATCGACGTAATCGGACCGGGCGCCGCGCAGGGCCATGACCTTGCCCGCGAACCGGCCCGCAGGCATGTCGTCGGGCCAGCCCACGATCTGCGGCATGGCGGCCCGCAGGGCGGTCAGGTTCAGCTTCCACGCCGGGGGGCTGGCCTTCAGGTCCAGGTTCTGCAGCAGAAAGGCGCGGATGCCCGCATCGCCCACCTGCGCGGACAGCGCCGCGTCGGCCTGGCTGCGGCGCGTGACAAGGGACAGGTCCAGCGCCTCCATCGCGTCGATATAGCGGGTCTGGTCATGCGCATAGGCCAGCGGCGCGATGTCCATGACGACCAGGCGGCGCATTAGGTCGGGCCGGGTCAGCGCCAGGACCATCGCGGCCTTGCCCCCCATCGAATGGCCCACCAGATCGACCCGTCCGCCAAGATCGCCGATCAGGTCCGCCAGATCATCGGCCAGCGCCGGATAGTCGGCGCGGTCATCCTGCGGGCTGTCGCCGTGATTGCGCAGATCGACCGTGACCACCCGGCGCGTCTGCGCCAGCCTGCGGGCCTGCGCGCCCAGGTTGCGGCCCTGGCCGTACAGGCCGTGAACCAGAAGGATCGGAAGGGCGCCATCCGGCCCCGTGACGGTGTGATTCAGCTTCATCCGCCCAGCTTACGGCGTCTGGCGCGCGGCTGCCATCCCGTCTATCCTGCCGCGATGAAGCGCAGGGGCCACAGTTTCGAAGACATTCCCGTCATGGCCGACGAGATCGCCGTGCTGATCGCCTCGCGCTTTGGCGGGGCGCGGCGCGGAGAGCGTCCGCCGCTGGACCAGATGCTGCGCCGGCGTGGTGCCGCGCTGCCGCCCCGGCTGCGCCGTCGGGCGGCGCGGCTGGCCCGCGCCGACCAGATGGCGGCCCAGCCCCGGGTTGCCCGACAGCTGCCGGTGGAGGCGCTGGCCCGCGATCACGCCGCCCTGGCCGCCCATCTGCGCCCGTTGGGCGAGATCACGCGGTGGCAGGGCCGGGCGGTCAGTTTCGCGGCCTCGGTGGCCTTCGGGCTGATGGTGGTGGGCGCGCTGGCGGTCTGGATCGCGCTGCAACGCGGACTGCTGTGACGCCTTGCACGTGATGCAAGGCTGACCTGTCCGCGCGGGGCTTGCCAATCGGCGCCCAAGCTGGTGTGAGGGCTAACATCCCGTGCCCAGGAACGCCCTCATGACCTCCTCCCCCGACTATCGCGCCGCCATCCTGGCGCTGGCGCTTGGTGCCTTTGCGATCGGCACCTCCGAATTCGCGGCCATGGGGCTGCTGCCCTATTTCGCCGCCGACCTGATGCTCAGCGAACCGCAGGCGGGTCATGTCATCAGCGCCTATGCCCTAGGCGTCGTGGTCGGCGCGCCGATCACTGCCATGCTGGGCGCGCGGCTGCCGCGGCGGCGCTATCTGGCGGCGCTGATGGCGTTCTATGGCGTGGTGAACCTGGCGGCGGCAGTCATGCCGGGGCTGGCCACGCTGACGGGCATGCGGTTCCTGGCGGGCCTGCCGCATGGCGGGTTCCTGGGGGTCGCGATGCTGTATGCCGCCGACGCGCTGCCGGTGGGGCAGCGCGCGCGGGGGGCGGCGCGGGTGCTGCTGGGGCTGACGGTCGCCAATATCTTTGGCGTGCCGCTGGCGGGCTGGATGGGGCAGGCGATCGGCTGGCGGTGGGGCTTTGCCCTGCCGGGCGTGATCGCGCTGGTCTCGGCCTGGCTGATCCTGCGCGTGGCGCCGCGCGTGGGCGGCAACCCCGACGCCCGCCCCTGGGACGAGCTGGCCGCCCTGCGCAATCCGCGTGTGCTGTGGGTGCTGGCCGTGGGGGCCATCGGGTTCGGTGGGCTGTTTGCGGTCTATGCCTTTCTGACGGCGGCGATCCTGGCCACGACCCAGGCACCGGGATACGTCATTCCGCTGACGCTGGCGGCCTTTGGCGTGGGCGGCACCCTGGGCACCTGGGGCGCGGGCCGCCTGACCGAGATCCTGGGCATCGACCGCGCCGCCTATGTCAGCCTGGCGGCGATGGCCGCGACCCAGGGCTTTGCCGCGCTGGTCGTGGGCAGCTGGCCGCTGATGGTGGTGTCGTCCTTCCTGATCGCGGCGGGGGCGGGGCTGGTCATTCCGCTGCAGACGCGGCTGATGGACGTGGCGGGGTCGGCGCAGAACATGGCGGCGGCGATGAACCATGCCGCCTTTAACGCGGCCAATGCCCTGGGGCCGTTCCTGGCCGGGCTGGCGCTGGCGGCGGGCTGGGGCTGGCGCGCGCCGGGGCTGGTCGGCGTCGCGCTTACGGCTGCGGGGGCCGTGGTTCTGACGATCGCGATCCGGCAGGACCGGAAAGCACGGCGTCGGACAGAACGGGCGGCGGCAGCGACCGCAGGATGACCTGCCGCGAGGTCGAGGCGAATTCCCGCCGCCACGTCACCCATAGCACGATTGCGGTGCCGACCATCAGCGTCCAGGCGCCGGTCAGCCAGCACAGCGCCGCCAGCGCGAAATAGACGCTGCGCAGCCCCGCGTTGAAGCTGCGCGCGGCGGTGATGTTCAGATCCGCCGCCTGCATGGCGCGGTTCATCGCCTCGGGGTGGTCGGCCCGGTTGGGGACGGCCGCCATCATCACCGCGCAATAGCCGAACAGCCGGTGGGCCCACACGAATTTCAGGAACGCGTTCACCACAAAGAACATCGGCACCAGCAGGCGCAGCTCCCACCCGGTATCGGCGGGGCTCAGCTCCAGCCCGCTGGTCAGGTTGCGCAGGCGCTCGGCATTGCCGATCAGCGCCAGCAGGCCGCCCGTGGCGATCATGCAGGCGCTGGCGAAGAACGCCGTGCCCTCGCGCAGGCTGGCCAGGATGTTGCCGTCGAAGATGCGCGGGTCGCGGTCGACGAAATGGCGCATCCATTCGCGCCGATAGCGTGTCATCAGCACCGACACCGACGGCCTGCCCGCGGGCGGGCGCTCCGTGAACCAGCCGATGCCCAGCCAGGCCGTGAACAGGAACCCCACCGCGATCATGTCGCGCAGGGCGGGCGGGTTCAGGGCGATCTGTTCCAGCAGGGTCATGGCGCGACACTAGGCCCGGATTGCGGCGCTTGAAAGCCCCTGCCGCCCGGCCTATCGTTGACGCTCAAGGCAGGGAGGAGAACCGGCCATGATGCAGATGCCCCCACCAGATGCAGGCGTGATGTCGCGCAGGCAGGCCATCACCGACGCGCTGCGCCAGGCGCTGCCCGGCGCGGTGATCGACGACCCGGCGGAGACGCGGGCCTATGAATGCGATGCGCTGTCGGCCTATCGCTGCGCACCGCTGGCCGTCGTGCTGCCCCGCACCACCGACGAGGTGTCGCGCCTGCTGCGCCTGTGCCACGACCTGCGCGTGCCGGTCGTGCCGCGCGGCGCAGGCACCAGCCTTGCGGGCGGGTCCATGCCCACGGCGGATGCGGTCGTCATCGGCCTGTCGCGCATGACCGACGTGCTGGAGATCGCGCCCGGGGACCGGCTGATCCGCGTCCAGGCGGGGCGCACGAACCTGTCGGTCTCGGGCGCGGTGGACGGGCTGGGGTTCTTTTACGCGCCCGACCCGTCCAGCCAGCTGGCCTGCGCCATCGGCGGCAACATCGCGATGAATTCGGGCGGCGCGCATTGCCTGAAATACGGCGTCACCACCAACAACCTGCTGGGCGTGACGGTCGTGCTGATGGACGGATCGGTCGTCGAGCTGGGCGGCCCGATGGGCGAGGGGCCGGGCCTGGACCTTTTGGGCGTCATCTGCGGCTCCGAAGGGCAGCTGGGCATCGTGACCGAGGCGACGCTGCGCATCCTGCCCAAACCTGCGGGCGCACGCCCCGCGCTGATCGGGTTCGACGCGGCCGAGACTGCGGGCGCCTGCGTGGCCGCCATCATCCGCGCGGGCATCATCCCCGTCGCGATCGAGTTCATGGACAGCCCCTGCATCAAGGCGACCGAGGCGTTTTCCGGCGCCGGATACCCCGATTGCGAGGCCCTGCTGATCGTCGAGGTCGAGGGCACCCCCCCCGAGATCGACGAACAGCTGACCCTGATCCGCGACATCGCCATGACCTTCGACCCGGTCGAGTTCCGCGAAAGCCGCTCGGACGACGAATCCGCCCGCATCTGGAAGGGCCGGAAATCGGCCTTTGGCGCGATGGGCAGCATGGGCGACTATATCTGCCTGGACGGCACGATCCCGGTGACGGCCCTGCCCACGGTGCTGGCGGGCATCGGCGATCTGTCGCGGCAATACGGGCTGGCCGTGTCGAACGTGTTCCATGCGGGCGACGGCAACATGCACCCGCTGATCATCTATGACGCCAACACGCCGGGCGATCTGGACCGGGCCGAGGCGCTTGGCGCCGACATTCTGCGCCTTTGCGTCAAGGTCGGCGGCTGCCTGACCGGCGAACATGGCGTCGGCATCGAGAAACGCGACCTGATGAGCGAACAGTTCGCCCCCGCCGATCTGGAGGCGCAGATGCTGGTCAAGGACGCGTTTGATCCGCATTGGCTGCTGAACGCGGCCAAGGTGTTCCCGCTGGATGTCAGCGCGCCGCGCCGCGACCGCCGCCTGAACCGGCCCGCCGATGCGGCCTGAGACCGAGGCGCAGCTGGCGCAGATCATCCGCGACACCCGCAGCCCACTGTCGGTCACCGGGGGCGCCACCCGCCTCTGGCCCGCAGAGGGGCAGGGCGCGCGGATTGACATGACCGCCCTGACCGGCGTGACCCTCTATGAACCCGAGGCGCTGACCCTGGTCGTCCGCGCAGGCACCCCGCTGGAGGAGGTCCGCCAGACCCTCGCCGCCGAGGGCCAGATGCTGGGGTTCGAACCCACCGGCGCGCCCGGCTCGACCATCGGCGGCGTGGCCGCGACCAATGCCAGCGGCCCGCGCCGGGTGCAGGCGGGGGCGGCGCGCGACGCGATGCTGGGCGTGCGATTCGTGGACGGGCAGGGGCAGGTCGTGCGCAATGGCGGGCGGGTGATGAAGAACGTTACCGGCTATGACCTGGTCAAGCTGCTGGCGGGCAGCCGCGGCACCCTGGGCGCGCTGACCGAGATCAGCTTTCGCACCGCCCCCCTGCCGCCCGTGACCGCGACGCTGGCCCTGCCGGACCTGGATGCGGCGGCGGCCATCCCGGCGCTGTCCAGCGCTCTTGGCGGGCCCTTCGACGTCTCTGGCGCGGCCTGGCTGCCCGGCCACGGCGCGCTGATCCGGCTGGAGGGGCTGGCGGCCTCGGTCAAGGCCCGCGCCGCCGCGCTGACCGCGCGCCTGTCGGCTTGCGGCACGGTGCGCGACGGCGATTCGCAGACCTGGCTTCTTCTTCACTCAAATATCCACGATCCCGACCTCGACACCTGGCGCATCACCTGCCGACCAAGCGAGGCGCCCGCCTTGCTTGCCCATCTGCCCGAACCGCAGTCGCTGGACTGGGGCGGTGCGCTGATCCATGTCCGCCTGACGCGCGGGCAGACGCCTGATCTGCCGACCTTTTCGGGCCATGCCCGTCGCATCTCCGGCACACCCGCGATCCTGCCCGCCCCCCACGCCCTGACCGCCCGGCTGGAGCGTGACCTGCGGGCGCGCTTTGACCCGCGCGGCCTGTTTGGAAGCCCCGCCTGATGCAGACCCATTTCTCGCCCGAACAGCTGTCCGACCCGCTGACGGCGCGGTCCAACAAGATCCTGCGGACCTGCGTGCATTGCGGGTTCTGCACCGCGACCTGCCCGACCTATCAGGTGCTGGGGGACGAACTGGACAGCCCCCGCGGCCGCATCTACCTGATCAAGGAGATGCTGGAATCCGGCCGCCCTGCGGACGCAAAGACCGTCAAGCATATCGACCGCTGCCTGGGCTGCCTGTCCTGCATGACGACCTGTCCGTCGGGTGTTCATTACGGACACCTGCTGGAACATGCGCGCGAGCATATCGAGGACACTTATCGCCGCCCCTTCATGGACCGCGCGCTGCGGTGGGTGTTGAAGTTCGTGCTGCCGCATCCGGGGCGGTTCCGGCTGGCGCTGATGGGCGCGCGGATCGCACGGCCCTTCAAGGGGCTGATGCCCGACCGGCGCCTGCGCGCGATGCTGGACATGGCGCCGAAGTCCATCCCCCCGGTCAGCCGCAACGATGACGGCCAGACCTTCCCGGCGCAAGGCACGAGGCGGGCGCGGGTCGCGTTGATGATCGGCTGTGCGCAGCGGACGCTGAACACCGACATCAACGACGCCACCATCCGCCTGCTGCAGCGCGCCGGGGTCGAGGTGGTCATTCCGCAGGACTTTGGTTGTTGTGGTGCGCTGACCCTGCATATGGGGCAGGAGGCCGACGGCAAGGCCCGCGCCCGCGACAGCATCCGCCGCCTGCTGGCCGCGGAGCGGGACGGGCTGCTGGACGCGGTGATCATCAACACCTCGGGCTGCGGGACGACGATCAAGGATTACGGGCATCTGTTCAAGGGCGACCCGATGGAGGCCGAGGCCCGCCGCGTCGCGGGTCTTGCCCGCGACGTGACCGAGTTTCTGATTGGGCTGGGTCTGCCGGATCGCGTGGGCGATGGGGGCCGCGGAATGCGCATCGCCTATCATTCGGCCTGCTCTCTGCAGCATGGACAGCAGATCAAGTCGGCGCCCAAGGATCTGCTGTCGGGCCTGGGCTTCACCGTGCTGGAGCCGGCGAACCCGCATCTGTGCTGCGGATCGGCGGGCACCTACAACCTGCTGCAACCCGAGCTGTCGTCGGAACTGAAGGCCCGCAAGGTCGAGGCGCTGGAGGCCGTGTCGCCGCAGGTCATCGCGGCGGGCAATATCGGCTGCATGATGCAGATCGGCGGCGGCACGCAGGTGCCGGTGGTGCATACGGTCGAGCTGCTGGACTGGGCCACGGGAGGGCCGAAACCGGCAGCCCTGGGGTCTTGAAACGCGGTTCGGGCGATCTAGATTCAGGGGACCGGCGGCCATGATGGCGTCGGTTTCCTGCCCGCCCGGTTTCGGGGGGCAATCTCTGCATCGCTTTGAACAGGATGTGACACATGCGTAATTTCGATCTGACCCCGCTGTACCGGGCCTCTGTCGGCTTCGACCGTCTGGCCGACGTCATGGACCGCGCCATGACTGCCGACGTGGCCAGCACCACCTATCCCCCCTATAATATCGAGAAGACCGGCGAGGATGCCTATCGCATCTCGATCGCCGTGGCCGGTTTTGCCGCCGACGACCTGAATGTCGAGGTGCGCGATGGCGCCGTGATCGTCTCGGCCCGCAAGGCCGACGAGGACGAAGGCCGGACCTTCCTGCATCGCGGCATCGCGACGCGTGCGTTCGAGCGCAAGTTCACGCTGGCCGACCATGTCCGCGTCGAGGGCGCCAGCCATGTCGACGGGATGCTGCATATCGACCTGGTCCGCGAGATCCCCGAGGCGCTGAAGCCGCGCCGGATCGAGATCGCCAAGACGCCGGCCCGGGTTGGCAAACTGGACGCCTGATTGCGTCCCGCGACGGCCGGGGGGCCAGCCCCCCGGACCCCCCGTCCGCCCGCGTTCCGATGGGAAGGCCGCGTCACCCGACGCGGCCTTTTGCGCCTAGAGCCTGCGGCGTGCGCGCAGGGCGGCGGTGATGGTGCCGTCGTCGAGGTAGTCCAGCTCTCCTCCGATGGGCACGCCTTGGGCCAGCCCGGTGACGGTGACCGACGTCCCCTCCAGCGCATCGGCGATGTAATGGGCGGTGGTCTGGCCGTCGACGGTGGCGTTCAGCGCCAGGATCACCTCGGTGATCGTCTCATCGTGGATGCGTGACAGAAGGGTGGGGATGCCCAGATCGTCGGGCCCCACATCGTCCAGCGCCGACAGCGTGCCGCCCAGCACGTGATACCGGCCGCGGAAGGCCCGGCCCCGTTCCAGCGCCCACAGATCGGCGACATCCTGGACCACGCAGATCTCTCCGGTCGCGCGCGCCGGATCGGTGCAGATCGCGCATTCGTCGCGGTCGGTGATATTGCCGCAGACCACGCATTCGCGCGAATTCTGCGCCACCCGGTCCAGCAGATGCGACAGCTGGACCATCTGCTGGCTGCGCTTGCGCACCAGCTGCAGCACGATGCGGCGGGCCGATCGTGGACCCAGGCCCGGCAGCCGCGCCATCAGCGCGATCAGCGCCTGGATGTCGTCGCTGCCCTGGTCCATGCCGATCAGAAGGGCAGTTTCATGCCGGGGGGCAGGCCCAGGCCCTCGGTCAGGCGGGCCATCTCGGATTGCATCTTTTCCTCGGCGGCGCGTTGGGCGTCCTTGATGGCGGCCAGGATCAGGTCCTCGACCACCTCCTTTTCCGACGGCACGAAGATCGACGGGTCGATGTCCAGCGCGGTCAGTTCGCCCTTGGCGGTGCAGGTCGCCTTGACCAGGCCCGCGCCGGACTGGCCGGTCACGGTGATGCGGGCCATGTCCTCCTGGATCTGGCCCATCTTGTCCTGCATGTCCTTGGCGGCCTTCATCATCTTGGCCATGTCGCCAAAGCCGCCCAATCCCTTGATCATCGCTCAGTCCTCATCTTCGAAGGGGTCCCATTCCTCGACCTCGGCCACAGGGCCTTGGCTGCCGTCATGGGGGTTGGCCGCGCCGTCGGCCAGGTCGGCCGTGTCGGGTTCAGGTGCGGCGCGGGTCACGCGGGTCAGCGTGGCGCCCGGAAACGCCGCCATGACCTGCTGCACGATGGGCAGGGTCAGGGCGCGTTCGCGGGCGGCACGGGCCTCGGCGTCGCGGGTCTCCGCAATGGTGGGGGCGCCGTCCTCGTTGGTGATGGTGACTGCCCACCGCTGCCCGGCGGTCCAGCCGCGCAGGCGCTCGGCCAGCCGTTGCGCCAGATCGGTGGGCGGGTTGTTGCGTGGCTGATACTCGATGCGGCCGGGGCTGTAGCGCACCAGCGCCACGTGGCGTTCCACGAGCACCAGCAGGGTCATGTCGCGCATTCGGGTGATCAGCTCCACGACCGAGGCGAAGTCGGGATAGCTTTCGACCAGCTCGGGCGCCACGGCCAGCACATGGGCCGCGGCACCGTGCGCCTGGACCGCCGGTGCCGGGCGGGCGCGGCGCATCGCCTGCGGGGCTTGGGCCGCGGGCGCGCCCGCCACCGAAGGTCCGCGTGCGAACTCTCCCGCCGTTTGCGCCTGTTGGACGCGGCGGATCAGTGCCTCGGGGTCGGGCAGGTCGGCCACATGGGTCAGGCGGATCACGGCCATCTCGGCGGCCATCATCGCGTTGGGCGCGGCGGACACCTCCTCCAGGGCCTTCAGCAGCAGCTGCCACATCCGCGACATGACCCGCATCGGCAGGCGGTCGGCCAGATCCTTGCCCCGCGCCCGCTCGTCCGGAGAGATGGTCGGATCGTCCAGCGCCCCCGGCGTGATCTTGACCACCGAAATCCAATGCGTGATCTCGGCCATGTCGCGCAGCACCGCGACCGGATCGGCGCCATCGGCATATTGCGACTGCAGCTCGGTCAGTGCCGATGCGGCATCGCCGCGCATCACCATCTCGAACAGGTCGATCACGCGGCCCCGATCGGCCAAGCCCAGCATGGCGCGCACCTGATCGGCGGTGGTCTCCCCGGCGCCCTGGCTGCCCGCGCTGTGGCTGATGGCCTGGTCCAGCAGGCTGGTCGCGTCGCGGGCCGACCCTTCGGCGGCGCGGGTGATCAGCGCCAGCGCATCCTCGGTGATGGTCGCGCCCTCGGCGGTGGCGATGCGTTGCAGCAGCGCGATCATCACCTCGGGCTCGATCCGGCGCAGGTCGAACCGCTGGCAGCGCGACAGGACGGTGACCGGAACCTTGCGGATTTCTGTCGTCGCAAAGATGAACTTCACGTGCGGGGGCGGCTCCTCCAGCGTCTTCAGCAGCGCGTTGAACGCGCTGGTGGACAGCATGTGGACCTCGTCGATGATGTAGATCTTGTAGCGCGCCGATGCCGCCCGGTAATGCACCGATTCGATGATCTCGCGGATGTCGCCCACGCCGGTGCGCGATGCGGCGTCCATCTCCATCACGTCGACATGGCGGCCTTCGGCGATGGCCACGCAATGCTCGCAGATGCCGCAGGGTTCGGTCGTGGGGCCGCCTTGGCCGTCGGGGCCGATGCAGTTCATGCCCTTAGCGATGATGCGCGCGGTCGTCGTCTTGCCGGTGCCGCGAATGCCGGTCATCACGAAGGCCTGCGCGATGCGGTCGGCGGCGAATGCGTTCTTTAGCGTGCGGACCATCGCGTCCTGTCCGACCAGGTCGGCGAACGTCTCGGGCCGGTATTTCCGGGCCAGAACCTGGTAGGCGGGCTTGGTGTCGGTCATCGATCCCTCGGGTGTCGCGCCACCTTAGCGGGGCGCCGCAGGGGCCACAACCGGATCAGGCGGCCAGCAGCCCGATGCCGCGCGCGCCCGCGATCAGGTCGGTCGCCAGATAGTCGGCGTAATCGCCCGACAGCGGCACCATGTCGGGCACCTGCACCACGGTCATGCCGGCCGCCCGCGCGGCCAGCGCGCCCACATCGCTGTCCTCGAAGGCCAGGCAGCGGGCCGGGTCGATCCCCAGACGATCCGCCGCCAGCAGATAGACGTCGGGCGCGGGCTTGGGGCTGGGCACGTCGCTGCGGGTCACAACGATGTCAAAGCTGTCGGTCAGCCCGGCAGCGGCCAGTTTCTCGCGCGCCTGATCGGCGGTGCTGGAGGTGGCTATGGCAAAGGGCAGCCCCGCGGCCCGCAGCGCGTCCAGCAGCGTGCCGACATGGGGGCGCAGGGGGATGCCGTCGCGGTCGCGGCGTTCGATCAGGGCCTCGGCCCAAAGGCGGTCCAGATGGGCAAAGTCGAAATCGGCGCCCAGCTGTTCGCGCAGCATCCCGCGCGAGGTCGGCTCGTCGATGCCCACCAGCGAGGCCAGCAGCCCCTCGGGCGCGGGGCGTCCCATGCGGGCCAGCGCCGCCTCTCCGGTTTAGATGGTCATCTGTTCGGTGGCCAGCAGGGTGCCATCCAGGTCAAAGATCACGGCATCGAAACGGCGGGTCATGGGCGGTCCTTTCAGGTCTGTCAGACGCTAACATGGGCGCGCGGGCGGCAACAGGCAAGGCACCGCATGGCAGCCCTGCGCCCCGGGAAGGGGCGCTCAGCGATGCCCGACCCAGCCCCGGTCGTCAGTCAGGGCGCGGCCCGGCGCGATCCGGACGCGCTGATATCCGGGGGGCAGCCCGTCCAGCGCCCGAAGGGGCGTCGGGGACGCGGCCAGCACGATATTGGCCCGCCCGCGTCCGCTGACCGGGCTTTGTGCGGCCTCGACATGCGGCCAAAGCTCCGCCAGAATCGCGTGGATGCCGCGTGCCAGTGGGCCATCCGGCGCGTCGATCAGGTTCACATAGACCGGGCCGTCCACGATGGCCCGCAGCCGCTGATAGGTTTCGCGCGTGGCCAGGTGTGCGGGTACCGAGCCCGAGGAAAAGGCATCCATCACCGCCCCGTCAAAACGCTGGTCGGTCTGGTTCAGGTACACCCGCCCGTCGGCATGCACGACCTGCAGCCGCGCCGCCGCCGGGTCGGGGGCGGGCTGTTCCGCGATCATCGCGGCGGCCCAGGGCATGTGCTGGCGCACCACGCGGGTGATCAGCGGGTCGATCTCGACCGCGACGGCCCGGGCTGCGGGGCGCGACGACAGCAGCGCCGTGGGCAGGCTGTAACCGCCGCCACCGATGAACAGGACCGAAGGCGCGGGCCCCAGATCGGCATCCATCCGCGCCCACAGCCACCGGGTATAGGGCATGACCATCCGGTCGTCCGGACCCTCCGCGTCGGTGCCGGGCGCCATCCGTTCGGCGGCCTGCTGGGTGCGGTCGGAATACAGATAGACCGCATCGCCATGGCGCCGGACATCGACGCAGGACATCCCGGATTCGTATCGGCACATCGGCCCGCTGGCGGCGATTGCGGCGACCACCAGCCCCCCCAGCACCACCGCCACGACCGTTCCGGGCCGCCGGGCCATCCCGCCCGGAGCGGAGGCCCCGCCCCGGATCAGCGGCACGCAGAGCAGCACCGCCGCCGCGCATCCGGCAAAGGTCGCGACCGAGCCGATCAGCGGCAGGGCGACGAAGCCCGCCAGCACCGCCCCCAGGATCGCGCCCAGAGAGCCCGCTGCCAGCACCATCCCCAGGGACGAGCCCTCTCGCCCCGGACGGGCCTCGACCGCCAGCCGGGCCAAGAAGGGCGAGGGAAAGCTGACCAGGACCGAGGCGGGCAGAAAGGCCAGGATGACGGCCAGCAGCATGCCGCCCGTCTCTCGGGCGCCCAGGGCATAGATCAGGCTGAGGACGGCGGGCGACAGCGCCATCAGCACCGCCGTGGCGATCAGCGCCAGACGCACCGTACGGGCGGCGACCGCTGCGTCCCGTTCGGCCACCAGCCCGCCAAGCGCGCTGCCAAGCGAGAACCCCGCCAGGATGGTCGCAATGACGGTCGTCCAGGTCACCAGGGACGTGCCGAAGAACGGCGCCAGCACCCGACCGGCGGCGATCTCGTAGGTCAGCCCGACCGCGGACAGAACAAGGATCAGGGCGATCGTGGTCCAGAACCGCATGGAGCTTCCTTGGCGAATGACACGCGCCTGCCTGCCATGTTTCGCGCGCGGCGACCAGAGTGCGGGCGGCATGGTATGAGGGGGTGGGTGAGAGGCTGGACAACGACCCAGGCGGGGCTCGTTACGGCTGCTTCCTTCCGGACCTGACCGATTTGGCGAGGCGCTTGCCCGCGCCAACCTCTCGGGCGCACAGATAGGATGGTCGCGCGACGGATGCAAGCCCGCACGCGCCCTAGAGGGTGAGGCGCATCATCGCGAATCCGTCCGGGCCGATGCCCAGACCCTCCAGCCGGTCGGGCTCGGGCAGGGGGCGGTCCAGGGCTATGGGGGCGGTCTCGAACAGGACCGAGGTGTCGGGCTGGGGCACGAAGGTCCAGTTCGGGCGGTCAGGGACGCGGATGCAACGCTGACGGCGGACATAGCGGCGCAGCACGTCGCGGGTCATCGCGTCGCGGTCCAGAATGACCGTGTTGCGCGCCACCAGAGGGCTGAACAGCCCGCAGGTCGCCAGCCGATACGAGTTGGTCGCCAGCACGAAGATCTGGTCGTCGGCGACCGGGCGGGTCTGCCAGGTCAGGTCGCGGATGCGCGCGGCATCGGCGCAGGCCAGCCGCCCGTCGGGGTGGAACCGCGCGGGCACCGACAGGTCGATGCGCCAGCTGATCCCGTCGATCACGTCGAAATTATAGGCCGGGAAATCGGGGTTCAGCAGGGTGGCGTCACGGCTGCCGGGGGGGATGTGGTTGAACAGGCTGGCCGAGCGTTCCAGCCACCCGCGCAACTGCGCGCCGGTCAAGCGAATCGCGGTGATGCGGTTCGGGAAGGAATAGAGATCGGCCAGGTGGCGCAGGCTGAGCGTGCCTGCCGGTACATCGGTGTAATGCTGCGGCCCGCCCCGTCCCCCCGCCCGATAGGGGGCCGATGCCGACAGCACCGGCAGCCCCTCATGCGCGGTGCCGGCCAGCCGCTGGCGGACATGCCAGCGCTGCGCCAGGTTCACCAGCCGCAGGCCGCGATCATGGCCGATGACGGCGAAATGGCTGTTCAGAGCCGAGGCCGACCGTCCGATGCGCGTGGACAGCTGGCGCAATGTGGCGCGGTGGGCGGCAGCCACCGGTCGGGCCACCAGCGCCGAAGCGGGGGTGGCGGGGGCCACGGCCTCGGTCCGGGCGGAGAAGCTCGCGACCGTCAGGCGGCCTTGGGGGTCGGTGGTGAAATGCAGGTCGATCACCCCCAGATGCGACCCGCCGAAACCGGGCATTACCGCGGGTTTGCCAGACAGCGTGCCGCGAAGCGCGTCGATGCCCGGGCGCCCCTGCCAGCGGGGGCCGGGAAAGACCTCGTGGGTGTGGCCCGCGACCAGCACGTCGATGCCGGGCAGGGTGGCCAGCGCATGGGCCGCATGCTCCATCCGCGGGGTGGGGTCGGGCGGGCCGATGCCAGTATGGGCCAGGGCCACGACCAGGTCGACGCCGGTCGTCTCGCGCAGGCGGGGCACCAGGCGGCGGGCGCAGTCCATGATGTCGTCGCTGTGCATCAGGGGGCGCAGGTCCTGGTCCCATTCCTCGGTCTGCGGGGGCAGGAACCCGATGATCCCGATGCGCAGCGGGTGGCGGTTGCCCTGGGGGTCGGTCAGAGACCGGTCGATCACGCAGAACGATGCAAAATCGGGCCCGCGCCGCATCGACAGGTTGGCCGCCAGCACCGGAAAGCGCGCCCGCGCCACGGTGCGCCGCAGAAAGGTCAGGCCAAAGTTGAAGTCGTGATTGCCAAGCGCCGCTGCATCATAGCCAAGGGCGTTCATGGCCGCGATGGCGGGATGCGTGTCCGGAAACAGCGACGCGCGTCGCGCCACCAGATCGCCCATGGGTCCGCCCTGCAGGAAATCGCCGTTGTCCAGCAGCAGACAGGCCCGCACCTCGGCCCGGCGGGCCTGGATCAGCGACGCGGTGCGCGCCAGCCCGATCCGGTCGGAGGGGCGATCCGCCAGATAGTCATAGGGCAACAGGTGCATGTGCAGGTCGCTGGTCGCCAGGATGCGAAGGGTCATGCTGTCCGGCGGCACGGAACCCGCATGATGGGGGCCCGCAGGATTGTCGATCGGTCGCTTCGTGGCACGGTCAGACATCGGACGGCCCTGGCGTTCTTGGTCTTAGGCGGAAGCCCGCCCGGATGGGCGCTGCACGGTCTTTTGTCTTGATTAACGCATTCGCCTGAAAACAGACAACCCGTGATTGCATTTATTGCACTTTATCAGCCCTCCGGCCCGTCGCGCGAAAACCTGCCCCAATGGACAGGAGATTTTCATCCGGTTTTGTGGCAAAAGGGAAAATTGTAGCAAGTGATGTGTGACAATGCTGACGACTTGGTTGAATACCCAACCCAATCTGGACTATCAGCCGAACGACGGGTCCTTTCCGACGGATGGCCCCGGCATGGTCAGCGGGTTGTTCAAGATGAAGTTTTCGACGCGTATCGATACCGATCTTGCCGCCGAACGTCTGTTCGAGACGATCGGCAATTTCGACGCGCTTGAACGGATGCTGATCAGCAGGGGGGCCAGCGTGTCGCGCATCGACCCCTCTCTGGAGCCGGGAATCGGCATGGGCTGGAACATCGGGTTCGACTGGCGCGGCAAGCCGCGCAAGCTGCGCCTGGCGGTCACCCGGTTCGACCGGCCGGAACAAATGACCATGGCCGGACGGTCCGACGCGCTGGAGCTGGGCATCATCGCCACCGTCGTCGCGCTGAGCCGCGCGCGGTCGCGCCTGATCTTCGAGACCGAGGTCAAGCCGCGCAACATGAAGGCCCGCCTGATGCTGCAGACCGCCAAGCTGGGCAAGTCGCAGCTGGACCGCCGCTATCAGCGCCGGATCGAGGAATTCGTCCAGCAGATGAGCGGCTCTCCGGCCTGACCGGCCCTGCGGTTATTCGGGCGTCGTGGCCTGACGCTGCGCCTCGCGCAGCGGATCAGCGGGATAGACGCCCAGGATGTCCAGCATAGAGGTATAATAACGCAGCTCCTCCAGGGCGCGGGCGACGTTGGCGTCCTCCGGGTGGCCCTCGATATCGGCATAGAACTGGGTCGCGGTGAAGACCCCGTCGACCATGTAGCTTTCCAGCTTGGTCATGTTCACGCCATTGGTCGCAAACCCCCCCATCGCCTTGTAGAGCGCCGCCGGAATGTTGCGCACCCGAAAGACAAAGCTGGTCAGCATGCGGTCCGACCGGCGGCGGTCATCGGCCTCGCGTGACATGATCAGGAACCGGGTGGTGTTGTTCTGGCGGTCCTCGATGCGGTCGGCCAGGCGGTCCAGTCCATAGATCTCGCCGGCCAGGGGGGCGGCCAGGGCGGCCAGCGACGGATTGCCGCGCGCCGCGACCTCCTTGGCCGATCCCGCGGTGTCGGCGCCGGTCAGCGCGCGGATGTCATGGCGGCGCAGAAAGCCGCGGCACTGGCCCAGCAGGACGGTGTGGCTCATCGCCTCGCGGACCTGGTCCAGGGTGGTGCCGGGCACGGCCAGCAGGCTGATATGGACGCGCACGAAGGCCTCGTCGATGATCCGCAGGCCGGATTCGGGCAGCAGGTGATGGATATCGGCCACGCGGCCATAGGTCGAATTCTCGACCGGCAGCATGGCCAGATCGGCCGCATTGCTTCGCACGGCCTCGACCACATCCTCGAAGGTTCGGCAGGGCAGGGGGGTCATGTCGGGGCGCGCGCTGCGGCAGGCCTCGTGGCTGTAGGCGCCCGGCTCTCCCTGAAAGGCAATGCGATTCGTGGTCATGACAGGGCCCCCGCTGTCCTAAATTTGAGCGTGCGAGGGTAACTATACCTTGATCCTTGAAAGCGAAAGCGGATAGATACCGCTCGACTTGACGAGCTTACCAAGGCGGGGACCGCACGCGATGTTCAATACCATGACCCTGACCAAGGCAGCCGGAGCCTTCATCGGCGCGCTGCTGTTCCTCATGCTGGCCAACTGGGCGGCAAGCGCGCTGTTCCATGTCGGCCATGGGGGCGGTCACGGCGACGACGAGATCGCGCAGGCCTACACCATCCCGGTCCCCGAGACCGCCGCATCCGACGCCGGCGCCGGCGAGGAGGTCGTCGATTTCGAGGCGCTGATGGCCTCGGCCGATCTGGCCCAGGGCGAGCGGGAATGGGCCAAGTGCCGGTCCTGCCACCAGCTGAACGGCAATGACGGCGTGGGTCCGCACCTGAACGGCGTCGTGGACCGCGACAAGGCGTCCATCGCCGGGTTCAACTATTCCTCGGCCGCGCAGGACATGCCCGGCGTCTGGACCCCCGAGAACCTGTTCGAATTCATCGAGAACCCGCGCGGCTACATGCCCGGCACCGCCATGAGCTTCGCGGGCATCCGCGACAACCAGGCCCGCGCCAGCCTGATCGCCTTCCTCGAAGCGAACCCCTGATCCGGCACGCCCGTCGCGAACCATCAGAACCCCGGCCGATGCCGGGGTTTTTGCTGTCCGAGGCCCTGCGACATGGCGTGCATTGCCGCCGCCCCATGTTCACGAAATCGCGGCTTGATGGGCGGTGGGGTGCTGGCCTAGCCTTCCCTCCGATCCAGGGGAGTGAACGATGCGCCAGACTGTCCCGAATATCCTGCTGACCGCGCTGACGGCGCTGTGGCTGACCGGCCCGGCCCAGGCCCAGGAGGCATCGCAAGGGGACCCGGCGCAGGAGGCGGTGATCAATGCGCATGGCGTGTCGGTCTTTGACGCCCTGCGTCTGCCCGCCGACTTTCAGCATCTGCCTTATGTGAACCCCGACGCCCCCAAGGGCGGAGAGATGTCGCAGGCCATCCCCAACTCCACGGGCTTTGACAACTTCAACCCCTTCACCTTTCGCGGGCGGGCGGCGGCCTTGGCCTCGATGCCGCTCGAGACGATCCTGACCGGCACGGCGGACGAGATGGGCGCGGCCTATTGCCTGCTGTGCGAGACGATCGAGTATCCTGAAAGCCGCGATTGGGTGATCTTCAACCTCCGCCCCGAGGCCCGGTTCAGCGACGGCACACCCCTGACGGCGCATGACGTGCTGTTCAGCTATGAGACGCTGCGCGACCAGGGCCTGTCCAGTTTCCGCATGGTGCTGGGCCAGCAGGTCACCGGGACCGAGGTTCTGGACGATCACCGCATCCGCTTTGATTTCGCCGAAGACATCCCGCGCCGCGAGGTGATCCAGCTGGTCGGCGGACTGCCTGTCTTCAGCCGCGCCGATTTCGAGGCGAACGACCGCAGCCTGGAGCAGACGTCGCAGACGGCCTTCCTTGGGTCGGGGCCTTATGTCTTTGACCGGGCGGACACGAACCGCTTTGTCGCCTATCGCCGCAATCCCGATTATTGGGGCGCCGACCTGCCGATCAATCGCGGGCGCTTCAACTTCGACACGATCCGCATTGAATATTTCTCGGATTATGATGCGGCCTTCGAGGCGTTCAAGGCCGGGCTCTACCTGTTCCGCCGCGAGGTCAGCAGCCGGTCCTGGGCGATCGGCTATGACTTCCCGGCGCTGAACGCGGGTCATGTCGTCAAGGAGGCCCTGCCGGACGGCACCGTCGCCTCGGGGCAGGCCTGGGTGCTGAACCTGCGCCGCCCGATCTGGCAGGACATCCGCGTCCGCGAGGCGATCGGGCTGATGTTCAACTTCGAATGGACGAACCAGACGCAGTTCTACGGCCTCTACAACCGGGTCGAGAGCTTTTGGGACAACAGCGACCTGAAGGCCGAGGGCGTCCCCGAGGGCGCGGAACTGGCCCTGCTGGAGCCCGTCGCGGGGGACCTGCCCGACGGTATCCTGACCGAGGAGGCCGTCACCGCCCCCGTGTCGGGCGAGCGGCAGATGGACCGGGGCAACCTGCGCCGCGCCGCCGCCCTGCTGGAGGAGGCGGGCTGGGTGACGGGCAGCGACGGGCTGCGCCGCAATGCGGCCGGTCAGGTCCTGCGGCTGGAGATCCTGAACGACAGCCAGACCTTTGACCGGGTGATCAACCCCTTCGTCGAAAACCTGCGCGCCCTGGGCATCGACGCGTTCAACAGCCGCGTCGACAATGCCGAATACGAGAATCGCAAGCGCAGCTTTGATTTCGACATGATCGGCGATCATCTGGGCCAACCCGAGATCCCCGGCACCGGCCTGCAGCAGTATTTCGGCTCGAACGCGGTGGATGACGTCTTCAACGTCATGGGGCTGGCCAATCCCGCGATCGACCGGCTGATCACCCATGCCGCCGCCGCTGAGACGCGCGAGGATCTGCTGCCCGCGGTCCACGCCCTGGACCGGGCGCTGCGGGCGCTGCATTTCTGGGTGCCGCAATGGTACAACCCCGATCACCTTGTCGCCTATTTCGACATTTATGACCGGCCTGACGAACTGCCGCCCTATGCCTTGGGCGAGATGGATTTCTGGTGGTACGACGCGGCCAAGGCCGAGGCGCTGCGCGCGGCGGGCGCGCTGCGGCGCTGAGGGCGCGGCTTGATTTCCGACAGCGAAAGGCCCACAAGGCCGGATAACCAGACGGCCCCGACAAGGGGCGGACACCAGGGGAAGGGCAGGGGCTGATGGGTGCCTATATCCTGCGGCGATTGCTGCTGATCATCCCGACATTACTCGGCATCATGGTGGTCAATTTCACGCTGACGCAGTTCGTGCCGGGCGGGCCCATCGAACAGATCGCGGCCCAGATCCAGGGCGAGGGCGATGCGTTCCGCAACATCTCGGGCGGGGGCGACGGCGGCCAGCAGGCGGTGCCCACCGGATACGAGGGCGCGCGGGGGCTGCCGCCCGAATTCATCGCCCAGTTGGAGCGGGAATTCGGCTTTGACAAACCCCCGGTGGAACGCTTTCTGTCGATGCTGTGGAACTATCTGCGGTTCGATTTTGGCACCTCGTGGTTCCGCTCGATCAGCGTGATGGACCTGGTGCTGGAGAAGATGCCGGTCTCGATTACGCTGGGGCTGTGGTCCACGCTGATCGCCTATGTCATCTCGATCCCGCTGGGCATCCGCAAGGCGGTGCGCGACGGGTCGCGGTTCGACACCTGGACCTCGGGCGTGATTATCATGGCCTATGCGATCCCGGCCTTCCTGTTCGCGGTGCTGCTGATGGTGCTGTTCGCGGGCGGCAGCTATTGGCAGATCTTTCCACTGCGCGGCCTGACATCGGACAATTTCGCGGACCTGTCCCTGTGGGGCAAGGTCAAGGACTATGCCTGGCACGCCTTCCTGCCGGTCATGGCCGCGACGATCAGCAGTTTCGCCACGCTGACGCTGCTGACCAAGAACAGCTTTCTGGACGAGATCAACAAGCAATACGTCATCACCGCCCGCGCCAAGGGCCTGACCGAACGCCGCGTGCTGTATGGCCATGTGTTCCGCAACGCGATGCTGATCGTGATCGCGGGCTTTCCGGCGATGTTTCTGGGCGTGTTCTTCGGGTCGTCGATCCTGATCGAGACGATTTTTTCGCTGGACGGGCTGGGGCGCCTGGGCTTTGAGGCGGCGGTCCAGCGCGACTATCCGGTGATCTTCGGCACGCTTTACGTGTTCGGGCTGATGAGCCTTGTCGTCGGGATTCTGTCGGACCTGATGTATGTCTTTGTCGATCCGCGCATCGATTTCGAAAAGAGGGCCGGCTGATGGCCATGTCGGAACTGAACCGCCGCCGGCTGCGCAATTTCCGCCGCAACGGCCGGGCCTTCTGGTCGCTGGTGATCTTTTCGGTGCTGTTCGTGACCGCGATGTTCGCCGAGATTGTGGCGAACGACAAACCCATCGTCGTCCGCTATCAGGGCGACCTGTACTGGCCGGCCTATAATTTCTACCCCGAGACCGCGTTCGGCGGCGATTTCGGGACCGAGGCGATCTATCGCGACGAAGCCGTCCAGTGCCTGATCATCAGCGGCGGCCGCGAGGCCTGCTGGGACGACCCCGAAGGGCTGATCGAGGCCGTGCAGACCGGCGTCAGCGATGTCCCCCGGGCCGAGCAGGGCTGGATGATCTGGCCGCCGATCCCCTATCATTATCGCACCATCAACAATGTGGGCACCGCGCCAAGCGCGCCCGACGGCAACCACCTGCTGGGCACCGACGACACGGCGCGCGACGTGCTGGCGCGGGTGATCTACGGGTTCCGCACCTCGATCCTGTTCACGCTGATCGTGACGGCGATCGCCTCGACCATCGGCATCGCGGCGGGGGCGATCCAGGGCTATTTTGGCGGGCGGACCGACCTGGTGTTCCAGCGCGTGCTGGAGATCTGGGCCTCGACGCCGGGGCTTTATGTCATCATCATTCTGTTCGCGATCCTGGGGCGCAGCTTCTGGCTGCTGGTGTTTGTCACCATCCTGTTCGGCTGGCCCGCGCTCGTCGGCGTGGTCCGGGCCGAATTCCTGCGCGCACGCAATTTCGAATATGTCCGCGCCGCCCGCGCCCTGGGGGTCAGCGACCGCAAGATCATGTTCCGCCACATCCTGCCCAACGCGATGGTCGCCACGCTGACCATGCTGCCCTTTGTGGTGACCGGCACGATCAGCGGGTTGGCCGCGCTGGATTATCTGGGATACGGCCTGCCCGCCGGATCGGCCTCGCTTGGGGAAATGGCGCTGCAGGCGAAACAGAACCTGCAGGCGCCGTGGCTGGCCTTCACCTCGTTCTTCACCTTCGCGATCATGCTGTCGCTCTTGGTGTTCATCTTCGAGGGCATCCGCGATGCCTTTGACCCGCGAAAGACGTTTCGATGACAGACCGGCCGATGCCAGCCGACACGGGGACCGTGACGCCCATCCGCCCGGCCGCCGGAGCGCAGGCCGCCATCGCCGAGAGCCATGGCGGCGCCATGCCCGGCGCGCCCCAAACCCATGCCACGCCCGCCCCTGCCAGCGACGCGGTGCTGGCCGTCACCGACCTGCGCATCGGGTTCCGCTCCGAAGGGGCGGTGATTCCGGCGGTCCGCGGCGTCAGCTTCCACATCAACCGCGGCGAGACGGTCGCCATCGTGGGCGAATCCGGCTCGGGCAAATCGGTCACGGCGCTGTCCACGGTGCAGCTGCTTGCCGGGTCGGCGGTGCTGGAGGGGTCGGTCAAATATGCAGGGCGAGAGATGGTCGGCGCCTCCGATCGCGACCTGCGCGCGATCCGCGGCAATGACATCAGCTTCATCTTTCAGGAGCCGATGACCTCGCTGAACCCGCTGCACACGCTGGAAAAGCAGCTGTCGGAAAGCCTGGCGCTGCATCAGGGCCTGTCGGGGGCCCGTGCGCGGGCCCGCATCATCGAGCTGCTGACCCGCGTGGGCATCCGCGACCCCGAGAGCCGTCTGGCCGACTACCCGCACCAGCTGTCGGGTGGGCAGCGTCAGCGCGTGATGATCGCCATGGCCTTGGCCAACGGCCCCGAGCTGCTGATCGCGGATGAACCGACGACCGCGCTGGACGTGACCATCCAGGCGCAGATCCTGGACCTGCTGGCGGAACTCAAGGCGGCCGAGGGGCTGTCGATGCTGTTCATCAGCCACGATCTGGGCATCGTGCGCCGCATTGCCGATCGCGTCTGCGTGATGAAGGATGGAGAGATCGTCGAACAGGGCACGGCCCGCGACATCTTCGCGAACCCCCAGCATCCCTATACGCAAAAGCTGCTGGCGGCCGAACCGCAGGGGCAGGCCGAACCCGTGGCCCCCGACGCGCCCGTCATGGTCGAGACCCGCGACCTCAAGGTCTGGTTCCCGGTCAAGCGCGGCCTGCTGCGCCGGGTCACCGGGCACGTCAAGGCGGTCGATGGCGCGACCCTGACCCTTCGCGCCGGTGAGACCCTTGGCGTGGTGGGCGAATCGGGCTCGGGCAAGACCACGCTGGCCCTCGCGATCATGCGCCTGATCGAAAGCCGGGGGCCGATCCTCTATCTGGGGCAGGACATCCAGGGCTGGGGCGGCGGCCAGCTGCGCCGTCTGCGCCGCGACATGCAGATCGTGTTCCAGGACCCCTATGGCAGCCTGTCGCCCCGCATGACGGTCGAGCAGATCATCACCGAGGGTCTGGGCGTCCACGGGGTCGAGCCGGGCCGCGACCGCCGCCAGATGGTGACCGAGATCATGGCCGAGGTCGGGCTGAACCCCGAGCTGATGCACCGCTATCCGCATGAATTCAGCGGCGGGCAGCGCCAGCGCATTGCCATCGCCCGCGCGATGATCCTGCGTCCCAAGGTCGTCGTCCTGGACGAGCCGACCAGCGCGCTGGACATGACCGTGCAGGTCCAGATCGTGGATCTGCTGCGCGATCTGCAGCGGAAATACGGGCTGGCCTATCTGTTCATCAGCCACGACCTGCGGGTGGTGCGCGCAATGGCGCATCACATCATGGTCATGCGCGCGGGTCTGGTGGTCGAACAGGGCAGCGTGGCCCAGATCTTTGACGCACCAGAGCAGGATTACACCCGCGCCCTGCTGCGGGCGGCGTTTCCGATCCACGAATGAAGATCCTGTTCGTTCACCAGAACTTTCCGGGCCAGTTTCCCCATCTGGCCCCGGCGATGGTCGCGCGGGGGCATCAGGTGCTGGCCCTGACCGATGAGAAGAACCAGCGCCCCAGCCCGATCCGCACCCTGCGCTATAAGGCGCCCACGCCGGTGCAGACCGACAGCGCCCTGGGGCGGACCTATGCCGACCACGCCGAACGCGGGCTGCTGACGGCACGCGGCGCGCGTGCGCTGCGCGACCGGCACGGGTTTCACCCCGACATCATCATCGGTCATCCGGGCTGGGGCGAGACGCTGTTCCTCAAGGAGATCTGGCCCGACGCCACCCTGCTGATCTATGCCGAGCTGATGTATCGCACGCGCGGCCATGACGTGGGCTTCGACCCCGAGATCAGCCCCGACCGGGACGAGGCGCGCTTCATGACCGTGGCCCGGTCGGCGCATCTGATCCAGGCGCTGGTGCAGGCGGACGGGGCGATCGCGCCGACCCGCTATCAGGCCGACAGCTTTCCGCCCGAGCTGCGCGGCAAGATCACCGTGATCCATGACGGCATCGACACCGCACGCGTGGCCCCGGACCCTGGCGCGCGACTGGTGCTGCCCGACGGGCCGACCCTGCGCGCGGGGGATGAGGTGCTGTCCTTTGTGTCGCGGTCGCTGGAGCCTTATCGCGGGTTCCACATCCTGATGCGCGCGCTGCCCGGGGTGCTGGCGGCGCGTCCGCAGGCGCAGGTGGTGCTGGTGGGGGCCGAAGGCACCAGCTATGGCGCCAAGCCCCGCGACGCCAACAGCTGGAAGGACAAGCTGCTGGCCGAGGTCGGCGGCCAGTTGGACCTGTCCCGCGTGCATTTCACCGGGCGGGTGGGCTATGGCGATTATCTGTCGCTGTTGCAGGTGGCACGGGTGCATTGCTATCTGACCTATCCCTTCGTTCTGTCCTGGTCGCTGACCGAGGCGATGGCGGCGGGGACCTATGTCGTGGGTTCCGATACCGAACCGGTGCGCGAGCTGATCACCGATGGGGTGAACGGGCGGCTGGTGCCGTTCTTTGACACGGGCGCACTGTCGGCGGCCCTGATCCGCGGGCTGGAGGGCGACCCGCAGGCCCCCGCGATCCGTGCGGCGGCGCGCGCCACGATCCTGTCGGGCTATGATCTGGCGTCGCAATCGCTGCCGCGTCAGATTGCGTGGGTGGAAAGCCGGGGCGCGATGGGCTAGACCCTTGCGACCCTTCAGACGAGGCCCCCGATGACGCAGATCAGGCTGACCAACACCCGCACCCGGACCAAGGAGGATTTCCTCCCCATCGACCCGGCCAATGTGCGTCTGTATCTGTGCGGACCGACCGTCTATGACCGCGCGCATCTGGGCAATGCCCGGCCCGTGCTGGTGTTCGACCTGCTGGTGCGGCTGCTGCGGCACGTCTATGGCGCGGATGCCGTCACCTATGTGCGCAACTTCACCGACGTGGATGACAAGATCAACGCCGAGGCGCAGCGCCGCCGCGCCGCCGGATCGCCCCTGTCGCTGGAGGCGCTGATCGCCGAGCGCACGGATGAGACGATCGCCTGGTATCACGCCGACATGGATGCGTTGGGCGCGATGCGCCCCGACCATGAGCCGCGGGCCACCGCCTATGTCGGACAGATGATCGCGATGACCGCCGACCTGATCGCCAAGGGCCACGCCTATGAGGCCGAGGGCCATGTGCTGTTCGACGTCCGGTCCTTTCCCGAGTACGGCAGGCTGTCGGGCCGGTCGGTCGATGACATGATCGCGGGCGCGCGGGTCGAGGTCGCGCCCTTCAAGCGCGACCCGATGGATTTCGTGCTGTGGAAGCCGTCCAGCGACGACCTGCCGGGGTGGGACAGCCCCTGGGGACGGGGGCGCCCGGGCTGGCATATCGAATGCTCGGCCATGTCGGCGGCGCTTCTGGGGACGCATTTCGACATCCATGGCGGCGGGATCGACCTGCAGTTCCCCCACCACGAGAACGAGATCGCGCAGAGCTGCTGCGCCCATCCCGGCGCAGGCTTCGCCAATGTCTGGCTGCATAACGAGATGCTGCAGGTCGAGGGCAGGAAGATGTCCAAGTCCCTGGGCAATTTCTTCACCGTCCGCGACCTGCTGGACCAGAAGGTGCCGGGCGAGGTGATCCGCTTCGTGATGCTGTCCACGCATTACCGAAAGCCCATGGACTGGACCGAGGCCAAGGCGCGCGAGGCCGAAGCGGTGCTTCGGCGGTGGCGGGGGCTTGTTGCGGGCATCGAACCCGCAACAAGCCCGGCACCTGCGCTGATCGAGGCCCTTGCCGATGACCTGAACGCTGCGGGTGCCATCGCGGTGTTGCACGATTTGGCACGCCAGGGGGACGGTCCTGCGTTGCTGGCCTCGGCGCGGATGATGGGGCTGTTGCAGGCCGATCACGGCGCCTGGACCGAGGACACGCCCTGGGGCGATGACATCGCGGATCTGGCAATCAGGGTGGCTGGGCGCTGGAACGCGCTGCGGGCGGCGCGCGACTTCGGGCAGGCCGACCGGATCGCGGCGGAGGCTGTGGAACTGGGCATCAAGCTGATCGCGCAGAAGAACGCGCCCGCCGAATACCGGTTTCTTAACCCCTTCGATGTAGACCGGGCAGAGGAGATTCGCGCGGGTTTGGAGGGTATCGTGGACCGTTGGGGCGCATGACACTGGAGGCCTGCACCGAGGCGCTGCGCCAGCACGACCCGGACCGTTTCGGCGCCGTGCTGGTGGCTGAGGCGCGGGATCGGGCGGCGCTGGTCACGCTCTATGCGCTGAACCTGGAGATCGCGCGGGCGCCCTTTCAGTCGGCCGAGCCGATGCTGGCCGAGATGCGGCTGCAATGGTGGGTCGACCGCCTGGACGAGATGGGGCGCGGCACGGCGCCCCCGCTGCATGACGTGCTGACGCCCCTGTGGGAGGCCTGGGGGTCCGAGGCGGGCGCGCTGGCAGCCCTGGCCGAGGCGCGCCGACGCGACTGCGAGCGACAGCCTTTTGGCGACCCCGATGCCGTCCTGACCTATGTCGATGCGACGGCGGGGGCGCTGATGTGGACCGCGGCCCGCCGCTGCGGTGCCCCCGAGAGCACGCGCGAGATCGTGGCCCATCAGGCGCGCGGCGCGGGTCTGGCCGCTTGGCTGCGTGCGCTGCCGCAATTGCAGGCAGTGCGCCTGGGGCTGGAGCCTGCCCGCCCCGAGGATGCGGTGGCGCTGGCCAAGCAGGCCCGAGACGGGTTGCGCATGGCCGCGCGCATGCATCGCAAGCTGCCGCGCCGGGCGGCGGCGGCGCTGTATCCCAGCCCCCGCGTGCCGCGCCTGCTGTCCGAGATCATGGCCGGGCGCTGCGACCCGTTTGCGGCGACGCCCGCCATCACGCCGTTCCAGCGGCGCGCCTCGCTGGCGCGGCTGGCGCTGACCGGGCATTGGTGGCGCTGAGCCCCGCGAAAAATCTCTTTTCCTTGGCCCACAGCTATGGAAGGTATGGAAAAAGCCCGCAACCGGGCGACGGGGCAGGGAAGGACCGCGATGGCAAAGGCCAAGTTCGACGCCGAGGCACGTGCCGGCCTGTCGCTGATCGCGCCGCCGTTCCTTTACGCGCTGGTCATCCTGGCGGTGCCGCTGCTGACCATCCTGGCCTACAGTTTTCTGACCGACGGCTATCTGGAGATCATCCGCGAACCCACGCTGGCGAACTATGCCGAGGTCTTTACCGATCCGATCGTGCGGACGGTGATGATGCGGTCGCTGATCGTGGCGGCCATCGTCACGCTGGCCACGGTGGTGACGGCCTTTCCGGTCGCCTATTACATCAGCTTTTGCGTGCGCCCCGAAAAGAAGGCGCTGTGGCTGTTCCTGATCACCATCCCCTTCTGGACCAGCTATCTGATCCGGGTGTTCCTGTGGAAGGTGATCCTGGGCTATAACGGCGTGGTCAACTCGACGCTGACGGGCCTGGGGATCATCGACGAGCCGCTGACCTTCATCCTGTACAACGTCAATTCCATCGTGATCACGCTGGCCCATGCCTATGCGCCCTTCGCGATCCTGCCGATCTTCGTGGCGCTGGAAAAGATCGACCGATCCCTGCTGGAGGCCGGGCGCGACCTGGGCGAAAATCGCCTGACCACCTTCTGGCGGGTGACGCTGCCTTTGGCCATGCCGGGGGTCATCGCCGCGACGCTGATCGTGTTCATCCCCACCATCGGCGACTATGTCACGCCCGAGGTTATCGGCGGCGGCCGCATCCCGATGATCGCCAACATGATCCAGGTGCAGATGCTGGCGCTGGACAACCGGCCCCTGGGATCGGCGCTGGCGGTCACGACCATGGCCATCGTCGCGGTGGTCAGCCTGATCTTCCTGTTCCTCAACCGACGATTCCTGAGGGTGCGGCAATGAACCGGTCCGGGTGGGGCCTTCAGGCCTATGCGATTTTCTATCTGCTGTTTCTGTATGCGCCGATCATCCTGCTGCCGATCTTTGCGTTCAATTCCGGCACGATCATCGCCTTTCCGCTGCAGGGGGTCACGACCGACTGGTTCGCGCAGATGTGGGGCAATGCCACGCTGCGCCGCGCGCTGACCAATTCGCTGACCATCGCGGTGTCGGCCTCGATCCTGGCGACCTGCTTTGGGGTGTTCGCGGCGCGCGCCTCGACGCGCTTCGTGTTCCCGGGCAAAGGGGGGATGATGGGCTTCATCATGCTGCCCATGGTCCTGCCCGAGATCATCGTCGCCATGTCGCTGCTGGTCGTGCTGCTGGGCATGGGGGTGCAGCTGTCGCTGCTGACCGTCATCGTCGGGCACACCCTGATCTGCATGCCCTATGCCATCGCGGTCCTGTCCACCGCCTTCTCCAGCCTGGATCGCAGCCTGGAGGAGGCCGCCTATGACCTGGGCGAGACGAAATGGGGCGCCTTCCGTCTGGTCACGCTGCCGCTGGTCATGCCCGGCATCATCAGCGCGCTGCTGATCAGCTTCACCATCAGCTTGGACGAGTTCATCATCGCCTTCTTCCTGGCGGGGAACGAGCCGACGCTGCCCACCTATATCTTCAGCCAGCTGCGCTTTCCGCGCGCGATCCCCGTCATCATGGCGCTTGGGACGGTGCTGGTGATCCTGTCGATCGCCCTTCTGGCGCTTGGCGAATATTTCCGCCGCCGGGGCAATGCCCGCATCGGCGGCAAGCCCACCGGAGGGTTGATGTGAGCGACAAACCGATGATCCAGTGTCAGGGCGTCCATAAATACTACGGCGACTATCACGCGCTGCGGGGCATCGACCTGACCATCCGCGCCGGAGAGTTCTTTTCCCTGCTGGGCCCGTCGGGCTGCGGCAAGACCACGCTGTTGCGCACCATCGCGGGGTTCGAGGATCTGTCCGACGGGGTGATCCTGATCGACCAGAAGCGCATGGACGAGGTGCCCGCAAACAAGCGCCCGACCAACATGGTCTTTCAGTCCTATGCGATCTTTCCGCATCTGACGGTGGCCGAGAACGTGGCCTTTGGCCTGCGCCGCGACCCGCGCTCGAAGGCGGAAAAGGCCGCGGCGGTCGAGGAGGCGCTGGCGATGGTCGGTCTGCGCGGCTATGGCGCGCGGTCGGCCCATGCCCTGTCGGGCGGCCAGCGGCAGCGCGTGGCGCTGGCCCGCGCGCTGATCCTCAAGCCCAAGGTGCTGCTGCTGGACGAGCCCCTGTCCGCGCTGGACCGCAAGATGCGCGAGCAGATGCAGGTCGAGCTGATCAAGCTGCAGCGCCAGGTCGGCATCACCTTCGTGCTGGTCACCCATGACCAGGAGGAGGCGCTGGTCATGTCCGACCGCATCGCCGTCATGTTCGAGGGCGAGATCGCCCAGCTGGACGGCCCCGAGGCGCTCTATGCCCGCCCGGCCACGCGCCGCGTCGCGGATTTCATCGGCGTGATGAACTTCCTGCCCGCCGAGATCGTCGCGGAGGAGGCCGGCACCGTCACGGCCGAGGTCGCAGGGCTGGGCCGGGTCGATCTGCCCGAGCGTCAGATCAGCTGCGCCAATGCCGATGACGCAGGCCCGATGATCGGCTTTCGCCCCGAGACGATGACCCTGGTGGGCGCGGGTGCGACCCACACCCAACCGCGCGAGACCGAGGCCACCATCGACGAGGTCGTCTATTACGGCGACATGACCTATTACGACTTGCGCCTGGACGGGGTGGCGCGCAGCGATGGCCGCGCGCGCACGGTCCGCATCTCGATGCGCAACGTCTTTGGCCGCGACGTGCAGGAGGTCGGCACGCGGACCCGCCTGGCCTGGTCGCCCGGGTCTCTGGTGCTTTTTCGCTGACGCGAAGGGGGTCCTGTTTCGCTAGCGCGGCGTCAGGCTGACCCAGATCCCGTCGCGGGCGCGGATCGTCAGGCGGGCGATGGGCATGGGCTGGCGGTCGGTGACCTGCAACCGCCAGCGGGCGGTGATCGTGGCCAGCATCACCACGCCCTCGGCCATCGCCAGGCCTGCGCCGGGGCAGGCGCGGGGGCCTGCGGAGAACGGCAGATACGCCATGCGGGCGCTGGCCCTGCCCTCGGGCGTGTCCCACCGGGCGGGGTCGAAATCATCGGGCCTTTCCCACAGCCGCTGGTGGCGGTGCAGGTGCCAGGGCGACACCACCAGCTGTGCGCCGCGCGGCACAGCCCGGTCGCGGAAGGTCTCGGGGCGGGTCGCCTCGCGCACGAACATCGCGACCGCCGGATAGAGGCGCAGCGCCTCGCGGAACACCGCGCGGGTGGTGCGCAGCCCGCTGACGCTGGCGAAATCGTCGGTCAGCGTCGCGGATTCGGCGGCCACGCGGTCCTGCCATTCGGGATGCGCGGCCAGCAGCCACAGCGCCCAGCCCAGGACCGAGGCGCTTGTCTCATGCCCCGCTAGGAACAGCACCGCGACCTGATCGACCATCTCGGCCTGGGTAAAGCACCGGCCTGTCTGGGGGTCGGGGGTGGTCATGATCTTGGTCGCCAGATCGTCCGGGGCGGTGCCTGACGCGATGGCCCTCTGGCGGTCGGCCACCAGATCGCGGATCAGGCCGCGGATGCGCCCGGCGGTCTGGCGGGTGCGGCGCGAATGGGGGCGGGGCATCCAAGCGGGCAGGGGCAGCAGGGCTGCCAGATTGACCAGCGGTTGCGCCGCCTGATGGTCGCGGAACGCCTCGAACACATCTGTGGCGATGCGGTGTTCGATGGGCAGCGAGAAGAGCGTGCGAAAGATCACGTCGGCGGCGGCATGGGCGGCCTGCGGTTCGATGTCCTGGGGCCCGGACTGCAGGCGCAGGCTGGCCGCGCGGGCCGCATCCAGGAGTGCCGGATAGCTGGCGCGGACGCGTCCGCCTTCGAAGGCCGGGTCGATGATGCGTCGCTGCTGCGCCCAATCCGCACCGTTCGAGATGAAGACCCCGTTGCCCAGAAGCGGCGCCAGCCCCTCGCGCATGCGGTTGGATTTTGGGAAATCCTCGGGGCGTTCCTGCAGGATCAGGCGCAGCAGGGCGGGGTCGTTGCAGAAGAAGCTGTGGATCAGCGGGTTGCGGAATTCGGCCATCCAGGCGCGATAGAGGCGTTCGGGCAACGCCCCCAGCAGGTCACGGCGGAACCCCCGGATCAGGCCCCACAGCGTGCCGCGGCCTTGGCTGCCTTGCGGGCGCGGCGTCACCTTGCGCCCACGGGGCGGGTGATGCGCCCGGGCGAGGGTTTGCGCCCCGCAAAGCGCTGCGCCAGCGTCTGCGGACCTGCGGTGATGGCGAAATAGTCGTAATCGCCGGGCCGGTCGAAGGCGCAGAGATACTGGAAATGCAGCCGGAACCAGCGGTTCTTCAGCGCGGCCTGGCGTTCCGGTGACAGGGTCTGGGTATAGGCGGCCGAGATGACCAGCGGCCAGCGCTGGCCCTCGCCCCCCGCGCCGCTGACCGCGACCGGATCGCACAGCGCGAAACAGCAGGCATCGCCCGGCGCGGTCACGTCCAGCCAGAACAGGTCGGCCCGGCCCAGAAAGGCCAGATCGTCGCGCAGACGGCCCGCACTGGGCAGAAAGGAGGCCATCGGCACGACATGGCCCAGGGTCAGCAGCGACAGGCGCGGATCGGCCCCGCCCGCGCGCAGGTGATCGGCCAGCAGCGACACCGCCAGATAGGCGCCCGAGGAATGGCCGACGACCAGAACCTCGTCGGGCCCGTCGTCCAGGATCGCCTGCAGGCGGGCGCGAAAGGCGGTCAGCCGGTCCTCCAGCGCCGGGGGATAGGCGCCGCGATGCTGCGCGGTGAAGGCGTAATCATGCATCAGGTAATAGGCGAACAGCCGCCCGTCCAGCCGCCGCCCCAGGACCAGCACGCCCCAGATCACCGCCAGCGCCACGGGCAGGCCCAGCCAGGCGCCCCCCAGGGCCGCGACCGCCCAGCCCGCCAGCGCCCCGGCCAGCAGCGCCAGCGCCAATTGCGCCAGCAGCACCGCGATGGGGTAAAGTGCCGCGATCACCGGCCCACGCCTGAGCCGCATCAGCCGCGACAGCGTGCCGGTCGCGATATAGGTCCAGGCGGTGCGGACCAACTGGCCAAAGGTGCCGATGATGCCCTGCCGCATGGATGCCTGCACGATGTCGGACCACAGCGCGACCTCGATCACGGTGCGGGTGTCCCGCCCCTCGACGCGGCCATGCACGGCCCAGGCAAAGCCCTGGGCCTCGGCCTTGGTGATGCGCAGGCGGTGGCCCGAGATGCGGGCCTGATCGGCGGCCTCGCGGCGATACAGCTCGCGATAGCGGCGCGGTGGGATCGGATCGAAGCCCGGCAGATAGAGGACGTGGCGGCGGAATGGAGGGGTCATGGGGGCCCTTGGCTGTCCGCGGCCAGAATAGGCGGAAATGCCGCCCCGGCAAGGGCTTGCGGGCGTCAGCCGTGCCAGCGGGCCTCATGCGCCTCGATGGCCTCGATGCGGCGCGGGGTGGGGGGGTGCGACAGGAACCAGGCGGGCGCGCCCGCGCCCATGCGGCCCGACAGGGCGTCCAGCTTGTGGAACAGCGATTTCTGCGGGCCGGTGCCCAGTCCCGCCTTGATCATCAGCGCGCTGGCAAAGCGGTCGGCCTCGAACTCGTCCTGGCGCGACAGGCGGGCGGCGACGGCGGTGGCGATCGCATTGGCGATCATCGCGCCGAACCCGGGGATGAAGCGCGACAGCACCCCGGCCAGCGCCATGCGGATCGCGTTCTGGCCCGCGAAATCCACCATGCGCCTGCGCGAATGGCCCAGGGACACGTGGCCCAGCTCATGCGCGATGACGCTGGCCAGCTCTTCGGGGGTGACCTCGCAGGCATCCAGCTTGCGGATAAAGCCGCGGGTCAGGAAGATGCGCCCGTCGGGGGCGGCCAGGCCGTTGATCGGCTCGACCTCATAGATGTGGGCGCGGATCGGGGGCAGGTCCATCGCACGGCCCAAACGCTCCAGCATGGGGGTCAGGCGCGGATGGCGCAGGGGCGTCGATTTCTGGTTCAGCTCCTGCTTCAGGCGCCATGCGGAGAAGAACCACATCGCGGCAAGATAGAGGCCCAGCAGGATCAGCGGCAGGAACTTGGTCATGGCCCCAATATGGGCACACCCGCCCGCCCGTGCCAGAGCCAGTTTGCCGCGCCGTCAGCCCAACAGGCGCATGGCCCGCGTCAGACCGTCCAGCGTCAGGGGCAGCATGCGGTTTTCGAACACCGCGCCCACCATGCCGATGGATTGGGTGTATCCCCAATGCGCCTCGGGGACCGGGTTCAGCCAGATATGGTCGGGGAATGTGCTGGTCAGGCGGCGCAGCCAGACCTCGCCCGATTCGGGGTTCCAATGTTCGTTGGCCCCGCCCGGCACCGCGATCTCGTAGGGCGACATCGAGGCGTCGCCCACCACGATGCATTTGTAGTCGCGACCATAGCGGTGCAGCACGGCCCAGGTCGGCGTCTGAGCGTCCCACCGGCGGCGGTTGTCGGTCCACACGCCCTCATAGAGGCAGTTGTGGAAATAGAAATGCTGCATGTGCTTGAATTCGGCGCGCGCTGCGCTGAACAGCTCGTCCACGACGCGGATGTGGTCGTCCATGCTGCCGCCCACGTCCAGGAACAGCAGCACCTTGACGGCGTTGCGACGCTCGGGGCGGGTCTGCACGTCGATATAGCCGTGATCGGCGGTGGCGCGGATGGTGCCGGGCAGGTCCAGCTCGTCGGCCGCGCCGTGGCGGGCCCATTGGCGCAGGCGCTTCAGCGCGACCTTGATGTTGCGGGTGCCTAGTTCGGCCCGGTCGTCGAAATCGCGGAACTCGCGCTTGTCCCAGACCTTGACGGCGCGCCTGTGGCGGCTGGCGTCCTGGTCGATCCGCACGCCCTCGGGGTTGTAGCCATAGGCGCCAAAGGGCGAGGTGCCCGCCGTGCCGACCCATTTGTTGCCGCCCTGATGGCGGCCCTGCTGTTCGGCCAGCCGCTTGCGCAGCGTGTCCATCAGCGCCTTAAGGCTGCCCAGGCCCTGGATCTGTGCCTTTTCATCGTCAGACAGCAGCTTTTCGGCCAGCTTCTCCAGCCAGCCCTCGGGCAGGGCGCGGGGGTCCAGCAGGTCGCCGACCTCGACCTGTTCCAGCCCCGAGAACGTCTCGGAAAATGCGCGGTCGAACCGGTCGATATGGCGCTCGTCCTTGACCAGCACCAGCCGCGCCAGGGCGTGGAACCCCTCGACCGTCAGGCCGTCCATGCCCGCGCCCATCCCCTCCATCAGATCCAGCCATTCCCGCAGCGAGACCGGAACCCCGTGTCGACGCAGGTTGTCCAGGAAGGGCAGGAACATCAGGCCATCCGATGCACGAAGATCGTGGCAAAAACGCCGATCATGGCAAAGACCAGCGCGAAGGCCACGGCGTATTGCACCCGGTCCTTGCGGTTTCCGCCCAGCTTGACGGCGCGACGCCAGCCCAGGGCCGCGCCGATGATGAGGGCTGCGATGACGATCATGTCGGTCCTTCCCGTGGGTTTGGCCTGCCGCAGATACCCCGCCGGGCCGCCGCCCGCAACCGTGACGCCTTGTCCCTGGCCTGCGGGCTGGCTAGCGTCGCGCACGGAGGAGCGCATGCAGGATTTCGGCGATTACGACTATATCATCGTGGGGGCGGGGTCAGGGGGGTGCGTGCTGGCCAACCGGCTGTCGGCGGACCCGAAGAACCGGGTGCTGCTGCTGGAGGCGGGGGGCCACGACAACCGCCTGTGGGTGCATATCCCGGTGGGCTATCTGTACGCGATGGGCAACCCCGGCCTGGACTGGTGCTATCAGACCGAACCCGAGCCGGGGCTGAACGGGCGGCGGCTGAACTATCCGCGCGGGCGGGTGCTGGGCGGGTGTTCGTCGATCAACGGGATGATCTACATGCGCGGGCAGGCGGGCGATTACGACCGCTGGCGGCAGATGGGCAATGCGGGCTGGGGCTGGTCCGACGTGCTGCCGCATTTCCGCGCGACCGAACGCCATTACGAACCCGCCTGCGACATCCATGGCGATCAGGGCGAATTGCGGGTGGAACAGCAGCGGTTGCGCTGGCCGATCCTGGACGCGGTGGCCGAGGCCGCGCAGGAGCTGGGCCTGCCCGCCAACCCGGATTTCAACCGGGGCGACAACGAGGGCGTGGGCTATTTCCCGGTCACGCAGCGCAAGGGCATCCGCTGGAACGCGAGGAAGGCGTTCCTGAACCCCGCGAAGGGCCGCCCCAACCTGCGGATCGATACCGACGCCCAGGTCCTGCGCCTGCAGTTGGATGGCCGCCGCGTCACCGGCGTGCTGTTCGAGCAGCACGGCATCCGCCGGCTGGCCCGCGCGCGGGGCGAGGTGATCCTGGCCGCCGGCGCGATCAATTCCCCCGCGCTCCTGGAGCTGTCGGGCATCGGCCAGCCTGAGCGTCTGGCGGCCCTGGGCATCGCGCCTGCCCATGCCTTGCCGGGGGTGGGGGAGAACCTGCAGGATCACCTGCAGCTGCGCACGGTGTTCCGCATCGCTGGCGCACGGACGTTGAACGACCGGGCGCGGACGCTGTGGGGCAAGGCCGGGATCGCGCTGGAATATGCGCTGCGCCGCACCGGGCCGATGGCGATGGCTCCCAGCCAGCTGGGGATCTTCGCGAAGTCCTCCGAGGCGTTCGAGACCGCGAATATCGAATATCACGTCCAGCCGCTGTCCCTGGGCAAGTTCGGCGACCCGCTGGACGATTTCTCGGGGCTGACGGTGTCGGTCTGCAACCTGCGGCCTGAAAGCACCGGCTCGGTGCATATCACCGCGCCCGATCCGCGCGCCGCCCCGTCGATCGCGCCGCGATACCTGTCGACCGAGGGCGACCGGCAGGTGGCCATCGACAGCCTGCGCCACGCGCGCCGCCTGATGCAGACCGCCCGCATGGCCGAATTCGCGCCCGAAGAGCACAAGCCCGGCGCGCATCTGCAAAGCGACGCCGAACTGGCGCAGGCGGCCGGAGAGGTCGGCACCACGATCTTTCACCCGGTCGGCACGACTCGGATGGGCAGCGATCCGATGGCCGTGGTCGATGCGCAGCTGCGCGTGCACGGGCTGTCGGGGCTGCGCATCGCGGATGCGGGGGTGATGCCTGCCATCGTGTCGGGCAACACCCACGCGCCCGTCACGATGATCGCGCATAAGGCGGCGGCGATGATGCTGGCCCGTTAGGTCAGCATCGCCCGAAAGGCGTGCCAGCTGGCCTTGGGGGTCCGCTCCATCGTGTCGTAGTCGACATGGACCAGCCCGAAACGCGGCCCGTATCCCCAGCCCCATTCGTAATTGTCCAGCAGCGACCAGTAAAAGAACCCGCGCACGTCCACGCCCTGATCCATCGCCGCGCGGGTCGCGCGCAGGTGGTCGCCGATAAAGCGGATGCGGTCCTGATCGTCGGTCGGCACCGCCGACGCCATGCCATTTTCCGTGACATAGAGGGGCAGGTCGCCCGTGTGATCACGCTTGAGGCGCACCAGGAACTCGGTCAGCCCTTCGGGGCGGATCTCCCAGTCCATCTGGGTCTTGGCCAGGGGACCGGCCACCTCGGAGGCATGCGGCCAAAGCCCGTCATTGCCGGTATACAGGCGGCGCGTGTAATAGTTCACGCCCAGCCAGTCCAGCGGCTGCGCGATCAGCGCCATGTCGTCCTGCCAGCCGTCGGGCAGATGAGGGCCGATGCCCGCCAGCGCGGCATCGGGATATCCCTGACCCATCAGCGCGCGGATGAACCACTGGTTATAGATCGCGTCCTGCGTCTCGGCCGCACGCAGCGCGGCGGGGGTGTCGTCGGCGGGGTGGCTGGTCTCGAAATTCAGCACGATGCCCAGGTTCGTGGCCCCATCGGCGCGCAGGGCCTGCATCGCGGTGCCATGCGCCAGCAGGACGTGGTGCATGGCGCGGCTTGCGGCCCGGATGTCGCGCAGGCCCGGCGCATGGGCGCCGATGAAATGCGACAGCCAGGCGATGCACCACGGCTCGTTCAGGGTGGCGGCCGAGGTCACGCGGTCACCGATGCGGGCGTTGATGGTGGTGCACAGGTCCGCGAACCGCTGCGCCACGTCGCGGTTCTGCCAGCCGCCCTGCGCCGACAGCGCCGCGGGCAGATCCCAGTGGTGATAGGTCAGCGCGGGCTTCAACCCGCGCTCCAGCATGCCGTCGACCAGCTTGTCATAGAAATCGAGGCCCTCCGGGTTCACCGTCACCCCGTCCGGCATCACCCGCGACCAGGATGTCGAAAAGCGATAGGCGTCGAAGCCCGCATCGCGGATCAGGTCCAGATCCTGCGGCCAGCGGGTCAGGTGATCGCAGGCGCGGCTGCCGTCGCTGTCATCCATGATATTGCCGGGGGTGGCGGCGAAACTGTCCCAATGGGACAGGCCCGCGCCCCGTGTGCCCTCGATCTGATAGGCCGAGGTGGCGGCGCCGAAGGTGAAGCCTTCGGGAAAATCGGTGCGGGGCGGCAGCATGGGTCTCTCCTCCTGGTGGCGGTAACACTGTGCCATGCGCGACCCGCGTGCGAAAGGGGTCAGCGCGGGACCAGCTGCCGCCAGCCAAAAGCCAGAACGAAGATCGCCGTCAGGATCACGATGATCGTGGGGGCGGGCGCGCTGTCCAGCCAGAAGCTGGCCCAGATGCCGGACAGGGCGCTGGCGACTGCGATGGCGGTGGCAAGGGCCATCATCGCCGCCAGCCGGCGGGTCAGCAGAAAGGCGATAGCGCCGGGCGCGATCAGCAGGCCCACCGCCAGGATGATGCCCACCGCCGACAGCATCGCCACCACGGATGCCGCGATCATCGCCAGCATCCCGTAATGCAGCCAGCCCACCGCCAGCCCCGCCACCCGCGCCTGGACCGGATCAAAGGCCAGCAGCGCGAAGTCGCGCCATTTCAGCAGCAGGATGACCGAGACGGCCAGCGCGATCGGCAGGGCCTGCGCGAAATCGCCGGGGCCGATCCCCAGGATGTTGCCGAACAGGATGTGGTCCAGATGCACCCCCGGCGGAAAGACCGTGAACAGGATCAGCCCGACGGCGAACATCCCCGCCATGACCACGCCCAGAGCGGTGTCCGGCTTGATGCGGCTGTTGGCGTCCAGCCACCCCGAGGCCAGCGCGCAGATCATGCCCGCGATGAACGCCCCGATCAGCAGGGGCAGGCCCATCGCATAGGCCAGCACGATGCCCGGCAGGACCGCGTGGCTGATCCCGTCGCCGATCAGCGCCCAGCCCTTGAGGACCAGAAAGCAGGACAGCAGCGCCGCGGGGATCGCCACGATCACGGCAATCATCGCCGCATCGGCCATGACCGGAAAGGTGAAGGGCAGGATCAGGGCGTTCATGGCTGTGCCTGGACGGCGGCGCGGGCGCGTCTGCGCGCGGCGCGCAGCCCGTGTGTGGGGGCGAAGACAAAGGCCGCCAGGAAGATCAGCGTCTGCAACGTCACGATGATGCCACCCGTGGCCCCGTCCAGAAAGAAGCTGGCATAGGCGCCGATGGCCGAGGTCGTGGTGCCGATGACGACCGAGATCACGATCAGTCGGGGAAAGCGGTCAGTCAGCAGATAGGCTGTCGCGCCGGGCGTCACCACCAGCGCGATGACCAGAAACGCGCCGACGGTCTGCATCGCGGCGACGGTGGACGCGGCCAGCAGGGTGAAGAACAGCGCCTTCATCCGGTTGGGATGCAGGCCGATGGTGCGGGCATGCGTTTCGTCGAAGAACACCACCATCAGGTCGCGCCACTTCAGCAGCAGGATCGTCAGCGTGACGGTCGAGATCAGCACCAGCTGGACCACGTCGCCCGGCGCGATGGCCAGGATGTTGCCCATCGTGATCGCCTGCAGGTCCACCGCGACCGGGTTCAGCGAGATCATGAACAGCCCGATGCCGAAAAAGCCGGTAAAGATCAGCCCGATGATCGCGTCCTGTTTCAGGCCCGTGCGGGTGTTGAGGAACAACATGGTCAGCGCCGCCAGCCCACCTGACAGGAACGCCCCCAGGGCGAAGGGCAGGCCCAGCATGTAGGCGCCCGCCACGCCCGGCACGATGGAGTGGGACAGCGCGTCGCCGATCAGGCTCCAGCCCTTGAGCATCAGATAGGCCGACAGGAAGGCGCAGACGCCCCCCACCAGCGCCGACACCCAGATCGCGGTCGTCATGTAGCCATAGGTGAAGGGGGTCAGGGCCAGCTCCATCATCGGGCGTCGCAGGCGGGGGTTTCACACCCCCGCACCCCCGTGGGATATTTGCGTGAAGAAGAAGGGGTCATGCGCCGCCTCCGGTGCGGGGGCGGTCGTCATAGAAGATCAGCGGGCGTTCGTCGTCGGTGAAGACGTCCACGTTGCGGGCATCGGCGTCGTCATGCAGGTCGGGGCCGCCCAGCATGAAATGGCGCAGCGTGCCGCCGAAGGCCTGGCGCAGATTGGCGGGGGTGAAGGTGGTCTCGGTCGGGCCCGACGCCAGCACGGTGCCTTTGACCAGCACCACGCGGTCGCAATATTCCGGGACCGAGCCCAGGTCATGGGTCGAGACCAGCATCACCCGGCCTTCGTCGCGCATCTGGCGCAGCAGCGTGATGATCGTCTGTTCGGTCTGCACGTCGACGCCGGTGAAGGGTTCGTCCAGCAGGATCACCCGCGCCTCTTGCGCCAAGGCCCGGGCCAGAAAGACGCGTTTCTTCTGGCCGCCGGACAGCTCTCCGATCTGGCGGTCGCGCATGTCGGTCAGGCCGACGCGGGTCAGGGCATCGGTGACCGCCTGACGGTCGGCCGCGCGGGGGCGGCGCAGAAAGCCCATATGGCCATAGCGGCCCATCATCACCACGTCCTGGACCAGCACCGGAAACGTCCAGTCAACCTCCTCGGCCTGGGGGACATAGGCGACCATGTTGCCCGCCAGCGCCTGGCGGACGGGCAGGCCCAGGATCTGCACCCGGCCCGAGGCATGCGGCAGCAGGTCCATCAGCGCCTTGAACAGCGTCGATTTTCCCGCGCCGTTCACGCCGACCAGCGCCGTCACCGAGCCTTGCGGGACGGTGAAGCTGGCCCGGGCCAGCGCGCGGTGGCCGTTGCGATAGGCGACGGTCAGGTCGCTGACCTCGATGCCAAGGGGCTCAGTCATCTGACAGGGCGTCCACGATGGTCTGCGATGTCACGCGCAGCAGGTCCAGATAGGTCGGCACCGGGCCATCCGCCTCCGACAGGCTGTCCACATAGAGAACGCCGCCGTATTCGGCCCTGGTCTCCGCCGCGATGCTGCGCGCCGGGCGGTCCGAGATGGTGCTTTCGGAAAAGATCACCGGTGCGCCGGTCTGGCGCATGGCGTCGATCAGGGCGCGGACCTGCTGGGGGGTGCCCTGACCTTCGGCGTTGATGGGCCAGAGAAACATCTCGGTCAGGCCGAAGTCGCGCGCCAGATAGCTGAAGGCGCCCTCGGAGGTGACCAGATAGCGGCGATCCTGGGGCAGGGCGCGGGCCGCGTCGCGCAGGGGGCCGATCACGTCGGCGATCTGCTGCTTGTAGGTTTCGGCGTTGCGGGCATAGGCTTGGGCATTGTCGGGATCGGCTTGGGCCATCGCGGCGGCGATGTTGTCCACATATATCTGCGCGCCGTCCAGGCCCATCCAGGCATGGGGGTTGGGCGCGCCGTCGTAATCCCCGCCCCGGATGGGCATGGCGTCGACGCCCGCGGTCACCTCGACGATGGGGGCATCGCCGGCGCGGGTCAGGTATTGCTGGGCCCACCCGTCCAGGTTCAGGCCGTTGACCAGCACCAGATCGGCATCGGCGATGCCGATGATGTCGCGGGGGCTGGGCTGATAGTCGTGGATCTCCGCCCCCGGCGGGGTGATCGAGCGCACCTCGGCCAACGGGCCGCCCACGTTGCGGGCCATGTCGGCGATGACGGTAAAGCTGGTGACGACCTGCAGCTGGTCGGCACCGGCATGGGTCGGGATCAGGAACAGGAAAGGGGTCAGGAATCGAAACATCGCATCCTCCGTTGCCGCGTTTATCTGCGAACCGTTCGCAACTGTCAACAGCTGAGAACCAGTTGCAACTGGGCGGGGGCTGCGGCAGAATAACCGCCATGACGGATCGGCGTGCGAACAGGTTGGAACAGGCGCTGCGGGATGCGGGCGTCCGGGTCACGCGCCAGCGATCGGCGCTGTTGCGGGTGATCGCCGCGGCCGAGGATCACCCCGACGCGGCAGAGCTGCATGCCCGCGCGGTGACCGCCGGGGCGGGGGTGTCGCTGGCCACCGTCTATCGCACGCTGACCACGCTGCAGGCGCAGGGCGTGATCGACAAGCTGGAATTCCAGGGAGAGCCCGCAAGGTGGGAGGCCGCCGATCAGCATCACCACGACCACATGATCGACATGGACAGCGGCGCGGTGATCGAGTTCACCGATGAGCGCATCGAGCGTCTGCAGGCTGAGATCGCCGCCGAGATGGGCTATGACATCGTCCATCACCGGCTGGAGCTGTATGTGCGGCGGCGCTGATGCAGGTGTTCGACAAGATCATCAGCGATCGCGGGTCGCGCTATGCGGTGTCGGGCGGGCCTGCCGCCAACCGGGCGGCGGTGGCCGCGATGCTGGCCGAGCTGACGCGGGTCAAGCGGTTCCAAAAGGCCACCCACCACAGCTGGGCCGCGATCCTGGGCGGAGAGGGCGTCAAGGATGACGACGGCGAAGCCGGCGCGGGCCAGCTGATCCTGCAGATGCTGGAACGCGCGGGTCTGCAGGATCATGCGGTCATCGTCACGCGCTGGTATGGCGGTAAGCATCTGGGCGGGGACCGGTTCCGGCATGTCGCCGATGCGGTGCGCCACTACCTGCGCGTGACGGGGGCGGGCTGACCCCTCAAGGGGTCAACCGTCTGGTCAGGGCTTGAACATCACCTTGCCGGTGCGGCCCGGCGTCAGGGCGGCGGTCATCGCGGCGGTGGGTTCATCCAGGCCGAAGGTGCCGCCTGCGGGCAGGTCCAGCTTGCCCTCCATCACCAGGCCGATCAGTTCGCCGAACATGCGCTGGCGGTCGGCAGGCGGCGTCGCGGGCATCACCCTGGCGCCCCAGAACCCCTTGATGGACAGGTGCTTGAAGATGATCGGACCGGCGGGCAGCTGCAGATCCTCTCCGGTGGTCGAGCCGAAGGTGACCAGCAGGCCCTCGGTGCCCAGCAGGTCGATCAGCCCGGCCGCGACCGCGCCGCCGACCGAATCGACCGCCGCGCGGGCGCCGTCCTTGCCGACGATGGCGCGGGCCTGCGCGATCCAGTCCGGGTCGTTGGTCGAGATGACGTCGGTCATGCCCATCGCGGTCAGCTCGGCCACGGCCTCGGGGCGGCGGACCAGGTTCAGCAGGCGCACGCCGCGCGACTGCGCCAGCACGGCCATGATCTTGCCCACGGCACCGTTCGCGGCGGTCTGGATGACCCAGTCACCGCGCGACACATGCAGGAACTCCAGCAGGGTGATGGCGCTGAAGGGCATGGCGATCAGCTGGGCGGCCGCCGCGTCGGGCATGTCGTCGGGCACGGGGATCACGCCTGCCGCGTGGGCGGTGGCATATTCGGCCCAGGACCCCTTGAGCCCGGCTGCCGCCACGCGGCGGCCCTTGAGGGCGGGGTCGACGCCGGGGCCGGTCTCCTCGACGATGCCCACGGCCTCGCTGCCGGCGGTGGCCGGCAGGTCGGGGCGGGTGCCGTAGGTGCCGCGGATGGTCCACAGGTCGTGGTTGTGGATGGGGGACAGGATCACGCGGATCAGCACCTCGCCGTCCTGCGGGGCGGGACGGTCGGTGGCGGCCGCCTGCAGCACGTCTGCGGGTTCGCCAAAGCGGTCATGGATGACGCTGCGCATGGGGTATCCTTTCGGGTTGTTCGACCCCCGACCTAAGGGTCGCCCGCCCCTCCTGCCAGAGGCGGCGGGAGGGGGTGCCCAGGGTGACCCTGCGTCAGGCGGCCTGCGCCTCGCGCATCAGGGCGCGGGCCTCGGCCCGGTCCAGGGTGGCCAGGATCTGCGCGGTGGGGGCGCCTTGCGCCTGCATCCGCTGCCAGATGCGCAGGCAGGATGCGGGCGACCAGGGCAGCGCCGCGCGGGCCAGCCACCCGCGCAGCGCCGGGGGCAGCGCGTCATAGGCCGCCATCGGGTCGCGCGTGCGGCGGCGCGTGCGCTGCGCGGTGCGGCCCAGATTGCCGCTGCGTGCGCTCAGCATGACGCGGCCTCGTCCACCGGATCGACCACCACCAGCAGCCGCGTCTGACCGGCGATCGCGGGCGGAGAGCGGTGCAGGATGCCCGCAGGCTGGGCCCCCCATCCGCGGCCCCGGAACAGGGCGACGGACCCGGTCGGCATCTGCTGATGGCGGTCCACCTGCGCGGGCCCCGTGGCGGGGCCGAATTGCGTGCCCGCCCCGCGCAGCGTGCAGAGCAGCCGTGCGCGCACCGCATCCAGATGCCATTTCGGGCAGGACTGCCCGTCCGTGACCTCGACCCGCAGGGTGACCATCAGCGCGTCCAGATGCTGTGCTGCCAGATCAGTCAGCGTCGCGATGTGCCCGATCAGGGCGCGCCGCTGCGGGCTGTCGGGCAGGGATGCCGCGTCGCAGGCCGCCCGCAGCGCGGCGGGCGCGTCCTGCGGGCGCATCGCCTGACGCAGGCGCGGCAGCCGGTCGGCGGGCAGCGCGTCCAGCCACGCCTGCCGGTCCGGGTCGGGCGCAGGGTGCCACAGGGCTACCGCCACGCCGGGCAGGGCGATGGTGCCCAGGATGCGCGGGTCATGGCCGCTGTTCATCGCGGTGGCGGGGCGCAGGGCTGTGTGCTGGTTCATGCCGCAACGCTTTCGGCACGCCGCCATGCGGGGAACGGGTCGGCAAGCTGCGCCCAGCCCGCCGGGTTGTCGCCCCATTCCTCGCCCAGCAGGCAGGCGTCCAGGCGGGCGCGAAGGCGGTCCTCATCCATGCCGGTGCCGATGAAGACCAGCTCCTGCCGCCGGTCGCCATAGGGTTCGGACCAATGCGCGTCCAGATAGGCGCGGCCCTCGGGGTGCGTCGGCCAGCGGTCGCGCGGGACCGAGGCCCACCACTGCCCAAGCGGCCGGACCGAGGACAGCGCCCCGGCCAGAGAGAATTCGACCACCCAATCGGGGCGCGTGGCGACCCAGAAATGCCCCTTGGCCCGGATCACGCCGGGCAGGGGGCCGTTCAGCAGCTCATGGATCTTGCGCGGCTCGAAGGGCAGGCGGGCGCGATAGACAAAGCTGGTGACGCCGTACTCCTCGGTCTCGGGGGTGTGGTCGGCATGGCCATACAGCTCCTTGGCCCACATCGGATGGGTATGGGCGCGGTCGAAATCGAAGAGGCCCGTGTTCAGGATGTCGCGCGGCGCGACGCGGCTGTGATCGGTCTCGATGATGCGGGCATCGGCGTTCAGGGCGCGGATGATCTTGCGCGCGGCATCCACGCGGGCGGGGCCGGCGTCCGAGCATTTGTTCAGCACGATCACATCGGCGAATTCCATCTGGTCGGTCAGCAGATCGACCAGGGTGCGGGCGTCGCCCTCTCCCATGACCTCGCCGCGGTCGGAGAGAAAATCGTGGCTGGAGAAATCGGCCGTCAGGTTCACCGCATCGACGACCGTGACCATCGTGTCCAGCCGGGCCACGTCCGACAGGCTGGCGCCGTCCTCATCGGCGAATTCAAAGGTGGTGGCGACGGGCAGGGGTTCGCTGATGCCGGTCGATTCGATCAGCAGGTGGTCGAACCGACCGGCCAGGGCCAGCTTGCGGACCTCGATCAGCAGATCCTCGCGCAGCGTGCAGCAGATGCAGCCGTTCGACATCTCGACCAGGGTCTCGTCGGTGCGCGACAGGCCGGCGCCGGTGTCGGACAGGCCCGCATGGACCAGATCGGCGTCGATGTTGACCTCGGACATGTCGTTCACGATGACCGCGACGCGCAGCCCCTCGCGGTTGTTCAGCACCGCGTTCAGCAGCGTCGTCTTGCCCGCGCCCAGAAAGCCGGACAGCACGGTGACGGGAAGGCGGGGGTCTTGGCTCATGGCGTCTCTCCGAATTTGTTCCGTTAGTGTAATAGTATCACATAACGCGATGCAAGAGGGGCCATTGACGCCCGGCGGGCTTTGCGCCATGCCGCGCCCCATGCTGCATATCGATGACATCTCGTATTCCATTCAGGGTCGCCCGCTGTTCGTCGGTGCCTCTGCCTCTGTTCCCGAAGGCCACAAGATCGGCCTCGTCGGTCCCAATGGCGCGGGCAAGACCACGCTGTTCAAGCTGATCCGCGGAGAGCTGGCACTGGACGGCGGCGCGATCAGCCTGCCGACCCGCGCCCGGATCGGCGGCGTGGCGCAGGAATCGGCAGCCACCGGTCGGTCGGTGCTGGACACCGTGCTGGATGCCGACCAGGAACGCGCAGCCCTGCTGGCCGAGGCCACGACCGCCACCGACCCGCATCGCATCGCCGACATCCAGAACCGCCTGACTGATATCGACGCCTGGTCCGCCGAGGCCCGCGCCGCGACGATCCTGGACGGGCTGGGCTTTGACACCGCCGATCAGGCGCGTCCGACCAGCGATTTTTCGGGCGGCTGGCGGATGCGCGTGGCGCTGGCGGGGGTGCTGTTCGCGCAGCCCGACCTGCTGCTGCTGGACGAGCCGACCAACTATCTGGACCTTGAGGGCGCGCTGTGGCTGGAGGGCTATCTGGCCCGCTATCCGCATACGGTCATCATCATCAGCCACGACCGCGGCCTGTTGAACCGCGCCGTCGGCCATATCCTGCATCTCGAGGACAAGAAGCTGACGCTGTATACCGGCGGCTATGACAGCTTCACGCGTATCCGTGCCGAGAAACGCGCCCTGCAGGCTGCCGAGGCCAGGAAGCAGGCCGACCGCCGCGCGCATCTGCAAAGCTTTGTCGACCGCTTCGGCGCCAAGGCCTCCAAGGCCCGTCAGGCCCAGGCCCGCGTCAAGGCGCTGGCCAAGATGGAGCCGATCACCGCCCCCGAGGAGGCCAAGTTCTTCCGCTTTACCTTCCCCCAGCCCGAGGAGATGTCGCCCCCCATCGTCGCGATGGAGGGGGTGTCGGTCGGCTATGACGACCGTGCGGTGCTGAAAAAGCTGGCCCTGCGCATCGACCAGGACGACCGCATCGCCCTGCTGGGCCGCAACGGGCAGGGCAAATCGACGCTGTCCAAGCTTCTGGCGGAACGCCTGGGCACGATGGCGGGCAAGATCACCCGGTCCTCCAAGCTGCGCGTGGGCTATTTCGCCCAGCATCAGGTCGATGAGCTGCATCTGGATGAGACGCCGCTGGACCATATCCGGTCCGTGCGCCCGAACGAGGGGCAGGCCAAGCAGCGCGCCCGCCTGGCAGGGTTCGGCCTGATGGAGGCGCAGGCCGAGACCAAGGTCGGTCAGCTGTCGGGCGGCCAGAAGGCGCGCCTGTCGCTGCTGCTGGCCACAATCGACGCGCCGCATCTGCTGATCCTGGACGAGCCGACGAACCACCTGGACATCGAAAGCCGCGAGGCCCTGTCCGAGGCGCTGAACGATTACACCGGCGCGGTCGTGCTGGTCAGCCACGACATGCACCTGCTGGGGCTGGTCGCGGACCGGCTGTGGCTGGTCAAGGATGGCGCCGTCGCCCCCTATGAGGGCGATCTGGACGATTACCGCAAGTTCCTGCTGTCGGGCGATGCGCCTGCTGAAAAGGCCGGGGCCACCACGCCCGAGCCCAAGCCCGCGGCACCCAAGAAACCGTCGCGCGATGCCGTGCTGGCGCTGCGGTCCGATGTGCGCAAGTCCGAGGAACGCGTCCAGAAGCTGACCGAGATGATGGGCAAGCTGGACGTCAAGCTGGCCGATCCGGGTCTGTATAACGACCCCTACGAGGCCGAGAAATGGGGCAAGAAGCGGGCCGAGGCCGTGCGCGCCCTGGCCTTCGCCGAAGAGCTGTGGATGGCCGCGCTGGAAAAGCTGGACGCCGCCGAGAAGGGCTGATCCTCTAACGGGATATCCCGGCTGCTTCCCCTGACCGTTGGGTTGCCCTGAACCGGGATCAACCGTGCATCAGGGACAAGCAGCCCTATGGCCGTGCGGTCATAGGTGTCGATATCGGCAAGGACGTTTCATCGGATAGGTTTCGACCGTTCACGCCAGGTCGTTCTGCGCAGGACGATCAGACGTTTTGCACGTCCGGAGGTGTTCAGCAGCCCGCCGCGATGCGCGCTCAGCATTCAGGCAGGCCCTGCGTCGGCTCGGCCTTGAGCCGAGGATGATCCCCGCCAGCCATGTCAGGCCGTTCAGCACGGCCCAGAAGAACGACTCCCACGGTGCCGAGGCCAATGTGGAAGCGACGCTGCAGCCGAATCCGCGGTCCCTGCCCATAGAACGATCAGCTCGACCTTCGGGCGCTGCACCGGGGGCGGGCCAGGCTCGTGTCGCGGCGCAGGGCGACGATCGACCGGATCACTGACGAGAACTGGAGGTCAGCCGCAGCAAAGAGAACTGCGCCTGGATCATGACGATTCCGGCATGGGCCAGTTGATCTCGACCGCGATGCTCGCCATCGGCAAAGGCAAGGCCTTCGACCGCGGACGGGACCCTGCGGCCAGGGTCAGGGCTGGTGCCGCAACAGGTCAGCCCGGGTGGCGGACAGTTCCGGGGGGATCACCAAGCGGGGCAGTCGCCACTTACTGATGCCACTGGTTTGGGCGGCGCGGAACATCCTGATGCGCCCACACCGGTGGCCCGATGTCAGCTTCGAAGGGTGGCGGTCGGACGCCGTGGAGCGCATGCTGGGCACAAGGCCGCCATTGCGCTGGCCAACAAACGTGCCCGGAGCATCCTGCGCCACGGCGCAAGGTTTGAGACTGCACGAGACAAAGACATGGCGGCGCAAGCAGTCTGACGCTTTCGCGGCCATCACCGAGGTCGCGAAAGAGAGAACCGCATGGAACGCGACCTGCCCCCAGAGGGCGAGAGACCATCGGACCGTCATCGACCTCTCCGCTAACGACACCAGGGCGCGTGCGTCACCCCATCATGGCCCCGGTCCACAAGCCGACCCGACAGGGCGGAGACCTATGAGCAGCAGCCGGAACGTACAAAGGGGCAAAGCCCGCGCTGTGGCGAAAATGCCCGGTCCTGCGGCGGCGTCTCTGCCGCAGGTTGTCGCGGGCGGGCCGCTGCCCTTAGAGTGCCGCAACGCCCTCTTGCCGGATTCGCCCGATGAAATATGCCCTGGCCCTTGCCCTGCTGTTCGCCACACCCTTGTCCGCGCAGGATTTCGGTCTCAGCGGGGGGCGGGCGTTCTCGGTTGATCTGGGTCTGGGGGCATCGCTTGGCCCCACCTATCCCGGTGCGGAGGAGGCCGAGGTCTCTCCCTGGATCATCTGGCGCAATGCGGGCTTTGGCCCGGTCGGTCAGGCCCCCGCGCAGGGATTCTCGATCGCGCCGTCCTTTGGCACCGTCGGTTCGCGCGACAGCGCCGATGACGCGGCGCTGACCGGGCTGGACGATATCGACCGCGCCTATGAGCTGGGCCTGCGGGTGAATTACGGGGCCGGTCCCGTGCGCGCCTATGGCAGCCTGCGCCGCGGTTTCGACGGCCATGAGGGCGTCACCGGAGAGCTGGGCGCCAAGTATCGCACCGAACTCAGCGACCGCGTCACCCTGTGGTCCGGGGTCGAGGTGGGCTATGGCAATGCCGATTACAACGACACCTATTTCGGCGTGACGGCCGCTGAAAGCGCATCCAGCGGCCTGCCCGCCACCGCGCCCGGCGGCGGCGTGAACGAGGCCGCCCTGACCTTCGAGGCGCGCTATGCCCTCAGCGACACGACCGCCCTGCTGGGCGAGGTGCGCTATGGCAAGCTGATCGGCGACGCGGCCGATTCGCCGGTGGTGCAGGATGAATACCAGCCCTCGCTGCGCCTTGGCGTGACGCGCCGGTTCTCGTTCGGCTTCTGATCGGGCCGGATGGCAGGGGGTCGTGCGCTGCGCGGCCCTTTTTTGATGCGGAATGTTTTAAGCCTGAAATAATTTCTTGACAGGTCGCGCCCGCCTGTTGCGTTCTGGTGTCAAGGCACCGGAACCGGGCCGCGACCAACAGGGAAAGACCGCATCATGACCCAGACCCGTTCGCTGATCGCGGCACTTGCCGCAACGACCGCCCTTGCCGCTCCGGCCATGGCGCAGGACGATACGCTGACCGTGGGCGTGCTGCTGACCCTGTCCGGCCCCGGCGCCGTGCTGGGAGAGATGGCGCGCGACGGCTTCCTGCTGGCCGCCGAGGAGATCGGCGAGATGGGCGGCATGGAAACCCGCATCATCGTCGTCGATGACGAACAGAAACCCGACGTCGCCGCCAACAAGGCCCGCGAACTGGTCGAGCGCAACGGCGCCGACATCGTGGTCGGGCCGATCTTTTCCAACATCGCGGGCGCCATCGTGCAGCCGGTGACGCAGGGCGGCGGCATCCTGATCAGCCCGAATGCCGGCCCGTCGAACCTGGCCGGGGCCGATTGCAAACCGGCCTTCTTCGCGACCTCCTATCAGAACGACCAGATGCACGAGGTGATGGGCGCCCATGCGCAGGCGCAGGGGTTCCAGAACGTCTTCCTGCTGGCCCCGAACTATCAGGCCGGACAGGATGCGCTAGCGGGGTTCAAGAAAAGCTATACTGGCGGCGTCGCCGGAGAGATTTTCACCCAGATGGGCCAGCTGGACTATTCCGCCGAACTGGCCCAGATCGCCGCGATGCAACCCGATGCGGTCTTCGCCTTCATGCCGGGCGGCATGGGCGTAAACCTGGTGCGCCAGTATCGCCAAGCGGGGCTGGAGGGCATTCCCTTCCTGTCGGCCTTCACCGTGGACGAGGCGACCCTGCCCGCGCAGGCCGAGGCGGCCTTGGGCTTTTTTGCCGGGTCGAACTGGGCGCCCGATCTGGACACGCCGGAAAACGCCGCCTTCGTCGCGGCCTATGAGGCGAAATACGGTCATGTGCCGGGCGTCTATGCGATGCAGGGCTATGACGCGGCCCGCCTGATCGACGGCGCGCTGCGCGAGGCGGGCGGCACGGACCGCGACGCGCTGATCGCGGCGCTGGAGGGGGCGCCCTTCACCTCGGTGCGCGGTGATTTCAGCTTTGGGCCCAACCACTTCCCGATCCAGGATTTCTACCTGACCACGGTCGTGCAGCGCGAGGACGGCAAGTTCGCCACCTCGATCGTCGAGAAGATCTTTGACGATTATCAGGACAATTACGCCGCCAACTGCCAGATGAACTGAGCCGATGACCAGCCTGTTCCTGCTGCAGCTGCTGAAAGGGGTGCAGCTGGGGGTCCTGCTGTTCCTGATCGCCGCCGGGCTGACCCTGGTCTTCGGGATCATGGATTTCGTGAACCTGGCGCATGGCGTGATCTACATGGTCGGCGCCTATCTGGTGGTGATGTTCGCGGGCATGACCGGCAGCTACGGGCTGGGGCTGCTGCTGACGCTTCCCGCGACGCTGGCCATCGGGCTGGTGCTGGAGGCGCTGATCTTTCGCCGCCTTTATGACCGGCCGCATCTGGATCAGGTGCTGGCGACATTTGGGCTGGTCATGGTGGTGACGGAACTGGTCAAGATCATCTGGGGCCAGTCGCCGCTGTCGATCCTGCCGCCCGACGCGCTGTCGGGGTCGGTGCCGCTGGTGGGCGCGCTGCGCTATCCGGTGTTCCGGCTGGTGGTGATCGGGGCGGGGTTGGCGGTCGCGGTGGGGCTGTGGCTGGTCATCACGCGGACCCGCATCGGCATGCGCCTGCGGGCAGGGGCCAGCAACCGGGCGATGGTCGGCGCGCTTGGCGTCGATATCGGGCGGCTGTTCACGGTGATCTTCGCCTTTGGTGCGATGCTGGCGGGGTTCGCGGGGGCGATGGTCGCGCCGATCCTGTCGGTCGATCCGGGCATGGGGGAAAGCGTGCTGATCCTGGCCTTCGTGGTAATCGTCATCGGCGGCATCGGCTCGGTCAAGGGCGCGTTCGCGGGCGCGCTGCTGGTGGGGATCGTCGACACGCTTGGCCGCAGCTTCGGCCCGATCATCCTGCGCGCGGTGATGGAGCCGTCCGCCGCCGCCCAGACCGGGCGCGTGCTGGCGCCGATGCTGGTCTATGTCCTGATGGCCGCGATCCTGGCCGCCAGGCCGCAGGGCCTGTTCGGAGCGCGCCCATGACCCGCTGGCTGATGCGCCGCCGGGTTGCGGCATGGCTGATATTCGGCGGTTTCGCGGCCCTGCCGCTGATCGCGGCCATGACGGGCGATCCCTATCTGGTGGTGGTGGCGACGCGCATCCTGGCCTTCGCCATGGCGGCCTTGGCGCTGGACCTGATCCTGGGCTATGGCGGCATGGTCAGTTTCGGCCACGCGGCCTATCTGGGCATCGGCGCCTATGCGGTCGCGATCCTGTCGCGCGCGGGCATCACCGATCTGGGCGCGCATCTGGGCGCGGCGGTGGTCGCGGGGTCGGCCTTCGCGCTGGTGACGGGGGCGATCAGCCTGCGCACGCGGGGTATCTATTTCATCATGATCACGCTGGCCTTTGCGCAGATGGCCTATTTCTTCTTCGTGTCGCTGTCGGCCTATGGCGGCGATGACGGGGTGACGCTGGCCGCGCGGTCCACCGTGCTGGGGCAGGACTGGCTGCGCGACGACAGGGTGCTGTATTACGCGGCGCTGGCGATGCTGGTGGGGCTGTACCTGCTGTGTGTGGCGATCACCGGGTCGCGGTTCGGCCGGGTGCTGACCGGGGCGCGGGAAAACCCGCTGCGGATGCAGGCGGTGGGGTTCACTCCGTTCCGGTTCCAGCTGACGGCCTTTGTCATTTCGGGCGCGATGACGGCCATCGCGGGGGTGATCCTGGCCAACCAGGCCAGCTATGTCTCGCCCGCCTACATGAACTGGCACCGCTCGGGAGAGCTGGTGGTGATGGTCGTCCTCGGCGGCATCGGCAACCTGCTGGGCGCCATCGCCGGGGCCACGCTGGCCCTGCTGCTGGAGGAATGGCTGGCGCTGTTCACCGAACATTGGCGGCTGATCTTCGGCGCGCTCTTGATCCTGGTGGTGCTGTTCTCGCGCGACGGGCTGACCGGGCTGTTCAGGGGGCGCGGGAAATGAGCCTCTTGTCCGTGCGCGGATTGCGCAAATCCTATGGCGCGCTGAAGGTCACCGACGATCTGAACCTGGAGGTCACCGAAGGGGAACTCCACGCCATCATCGGTCCGAACGGGGCCGGCAAATCCACGCTGATCGCGCAACTGTCGGGGCAAGCGGGGTCGGTTGCGGGATCGGTCCTGTTCGCGGGGGCCCAGATGATGGGCAGGCCGATGCCCGCGCGGGTTAGGGCGGGCATGTCGCGCAGCTTTCAGATCACCTCGATCCTGCCGGGGTTTTCGGTTCTGGAAAATGTTTCCACGGCAGTGCAGGCGTGCGCGGGCAGCAGCTTCCGTTTCTTTGCGCCCGTCGCGCGGGATGCCGATCTGAACGAACAGGCGATGGCGGCGCTGGCGCAGGTCGGGCTGTCGGATCGCGCGCAGACCCGCGCAGGCAGCCTGTCGCACGGAGAGAAACGCGCGCTGGAGCTGGCGATCGCCCTGGCCACGCAGCCGCGCCTGCTGCTGCTGGACGAGCCGTTGGCCGGGACCAGCGGCGCCGAGGCCGAGCGGCTGGTTCAGGTCATGGCTGGCCTCAAGGGGCAGGTGACGCTGGTGTTGATCGAACATGACATGGACGCGGTCTTTGCGTTGGCCGACCGGGTCAGCGTGCTGGTCTATGGACGGATCATCGCGACCGGCACGCCGGCCGAAATCCGCGCCGACCCGGCCGTGCGCGCCGCCTATCTGGGGGATGCGTGATGCTGGTCGTCGAGGGGCTGCAGGCCGGATATGGCGAGGCGCGGGTGCTGCACGACATCCACCTGCAGGTCGGGCAGGGGCAGGTGGTGACCCTGCTGGGCCGCAACGGCATGGGCAAGACGACGACGATCAGCACGATATTCGGCCTGCTGCCCGCGCGCGGGGGCCGCGTCACCATCGACGGGCGCGACATGACGCGGGCCGCGCCGCACCGCATCGCGCGGGCGGGTCTGGGTCTGGTCCCCGAGGGGCGGCAGGTGTTTCCCACGCTGGACGTGCGCGAGAACCTGCTGGCCACCGCGCGCCCCGGCCACTGGACGCAGACCCGCGTGCTGGACCTGTTCCCGCGCCTGGCCGAACGGATGGGCCACAAGGGCAGCGAGCTGTCGGGCGGAGAGCAGCAGATGCTGGCCATCGGCCGGGCGCTGATGACCAACCCGCGCCTGATCGTGCTGGACGAGGCGACCGAGGGCCTGGCCCCCCTGATCCGCGACGAGATCTGGTCCTGCCTGACCCGCCTGAAGGATCAGGGCGAGGCGATCCTGATCGTGGACAAGAACCTGTCGGCGCTGACGCGGTTCGCGGACCGCCATGTGGTGATCGAAAAGGGCCGCACCGTTTGGTCGGGCGACAATGGACAGCCTTTGAACGATCAAACTGTGGCCGAACGGCATCTGGGCGTCTGAGGCTGCGGCAAAAATTTTTACCGAGCGGTTACCCGCCGATATGATCAGGTTTTATTCCGCCTTGCGCGGGCGGTGTTTCATCATGGTCGGGTCACGGTTTTCATGCGGCATTCTGCGCGTCTCTTGGCCCTTGGACTGGCGGTCAGCGCGCTGCTGCTGGCGGCCTGCCGGATCGAGGCCGGATCGGGCCCTGCCATGCCCGCGCTGATCGAATGCGCCGCTGAACCGGGCGCCGATGCCCGCGCTGCCGCGGCGCTGTGCGATGCGCTGCGCGCCGAGGGGCCGGACCGGGCGATGCGCCTGACCGTGCTGGCAACCGGCCCTGCATCGCTGTCGGCGCGGCTGGACCTGACCGGACCCCAGGGCGACCGTCCCGGCCAGCGCCTTGATTTCAACGTCAGCGACCGCGACCTGACGCCCACCGATTACCGCAACTTTGCCCGCGACCTGCTGCGCCATGGGCTGCCAGACTGAGAAGGAACCCCAGCCATGTGCACCATTTGCGCGGCCATCCGCCCTTTTGACCCCTCCTGCGCGCTGTCCGGCCTGACCGGGACGGGCATCGAGTCCCTGCGCGCCGTGATCCGCGAAACCAGCGATGCGGCCCCGCGTCCGGGCACGGTCTATCGGATGGGCGTGGGCGATTCCTTCCTCGGCACCATCGGTTGGAGCGGGGACGAGGACTGGGTCGGCATCCGCCTGGAGGCGGGCCGCAGCTATGTGTTCGAGCTGCGCGGCGCCGGTGGCGCGGCGCTTTTCGATCCGCTTCTGGAGCTTTACAGCCCGCAGGGCGGGTTTTTGGCCCGGAATGATGACTTTGGCGGCTCGCTGAACAGCCGCATGGTCTTCACCGCGACCCAGTCCGGCACCTACTTTCTCAGCGCGAACGGGTTCCTGAACAGCACCGGCAGCTATCAGCTGACCGCCGAGATCGTGCAGCCCCTCCGACCCGGCTCGATGGACGCGATGGCGACCTATCTGACCCGGGGATATTGGGCCGATCAGGGCCAGCCCGCGCGGGCCTATGACGTCAGGGCCGACAACATCATCACCGTCGATCTGTCCGGTCTGGGCCAGGCGGGGCAGGTGATGGCGCGCGCAGCCCTGCAGGCCTGGTCCGCCGTGGCCGATTTGCAGTTCCGCGAGACGACCACCCGCGCCGACATCCGCTTTACGGAGAATGACCGCGGTGCCTATGCCAGCTCGACCCTGACCGCGGACGGGCGGGTTGTGTCCTCGGTGGTGAACATCGACCGCGGCTGGCTCCAGACCGAGGGCAGCCGCGTCGGCACCTATACCTTCCAGACCTACATGCACGAGATCGGGCATGCCCTGGGACTGGGCCATATGGGCCCCTATAATGGCAGCGGAACCTTTCCGGGCGACGCGCGCTTTGCCAATGACAGCTGGCAGGCCTCGGTCATGTCCTATTTTTCGCAGACCGAAAATCCGAACATCCACGCCTCCTATGCCTTTGCGGCGACGCTGATGCCGGCCGACATCATCGCGATCCAGCGGCTCTACGGCGCGGCGGGGGCGGGCACGCTGACGGCGGGCAACACCGTCTATGGGCTGGGCCACACCCTGGGCGACAGCTGGCTGGGCCGGATCTTTTCGGCCCAGAACGGCGCGCAGCTGCCCGGCATCGAGGATGCGCGGGACGTCGCGATGACATGGGGTGACAACGGTTCATCGCCCAGCCTTCATAGGATGGTGCATGTGGACCTGTCGCAATGGAGGGTGGAATGGACCAGCAGACGCCTGTCACAGGATCAGGATGGAAAGCGCCTGTTTCAGGGTGCCGTGGCATCGGACCCCGACGCCTTGACCCGCATCATTCAAGAGAAGGCACCAAACTGCCAGCGCGTCGGCATGGAAACGGGTGCGACGATGCCGTGGTTGTGGCGTGCGTTGCGCGCACGGGGATTGCCGGTCATCTGCATGGATGCGCGGCACGCGAACCGTGCGCTTTCCATGCGCAGGAACAAGACCGACAAGAACGACGCCCGAGGGCTGGCGGAACTCATGCGGATCGGCTGGTTCAAGGAAGCCAATGTCCGCAGCCCTCAGACCCAGTATGTCCGGTCGCTTCTGTCTGCCCGCTATCAGTTACGCCTGTCCCGCAAGGACGTGCTCAACCAGATGCGGGGGGTCGTGAAGTCTTTCGGCCTGTTCACGGGCAGCACCGCGACCCGCACGTTTCCGGCCATCGTGCGTGAGATCATCCAGGAAAATCCACAGTTTGGCCCCCTGCTCACCCTGCTTCTGGCGGTGCACGACGCTCTGGTCGCTCAGATCACGGCTTATGAAGACGCGCTGAAGAACATTGCCGCCTCCGATCCGGATGCCCGACGTATCATGACCGTTCCAGGCATCGGTTATCTCGTCGCTCTGACATTCATGACGGCCGTGGACGATCCGACGCGGTTTTCCTCCTCCAACAAGCTTGGGCCATATCTTGGGCTTTCACCCCGGGTGCGCCAGTCCGGGGAGGCCAGTTGGTCGGCGGGCATAGGGCATGCGCCGGATCGGATGATGCGATCCTACCTGTATCAGGCGGCGACCGTGGTTCTCACCAAGACCGCCAGCTGGTCGGCGCTGAAGGCTTGGGGCCTGCGGCTCTACAAGCGCAGCGGGTTCAAGCGCGCGGCTGTCGCCGTCGCTAGGAAGCTTGCAATCATCATGCACGCCATCTGGGTTGGCGGCACGGAATTCAAATACGGCCAGAAGGAAAGGACGGCATGATCTAGCCCCTGCCCTTCTGGCCGAACAGGATCCGCTTCGGCGGATAGTCCCTGCCGGGACGTTGGGACGCCGACCTCGTAGCGATCGTTGTGACCCGATCACGCGGAGTGACAATGAGGCGGCTCCCTACCGAAGCCCATGTTGCGGCGGCTGTTGCCGACCTCGTAAGGAACCATGTGCCCGGCGGTGATCATAGCAAATTCTCTCACGCAGCAATGCGCGAGCCGGTCCGGTATGGGCATTCAGTAAGTTGAGCCAAGAGCGGACGATCACCGGCCAGGGACGTTGGCCTCGCGGCCCATTTCCAGCCAAGGCTGTCATTTTGTGAGGCACCGGATACAGAGCCAGCGCCTCTATCCGTTCCGCCGCTTATGGAACCGCAGCACCCTCTTTCATAGGAATGTAGAGATCGCCGCCGTCGCGATACTTCTCGGCCATTCCGTCCATGCCGGCCTGGGCCCGCGCCTCCTCGCGGATGTCGTGGCTGATCTTCATGGAGCAGAACTTCGGCCCGCACATCGAACAGAAATGCGCCACCTTGTGCGCTTCTTTCGGCAGGGTCTGGTCGTGGAAGGAGCGCGCGGTGTCCGGGTCCAGAGATAGATTGAACTGGTCCTCCCACCGAAACTCGAAGCGGGCCCGGGACAACGCATCGTCCCGGATCTTCGCCGCCGGATGCCCTTTGGCAAGGTCGGCGGCGTGGGCCGCAATCTTATAAGTGATGACCCCAGTCTTCACGTCGTCGCGGTCGGGCAAGCCCAGATGTTCCTTCGGAGTGACGTAGCACAGCATCGCGGTACCAAACCAGCCGATCATGGCCGCCCCGATGCCGGACGTGATGTGATCGTAGCCCGGCGCAATGTCGGTGGTCAGTGGTCCAAGGGTATAAAATGGCGCTTCGCCGCAGATCTCCAGCTGCTTGTCCATGTTCTCCTTGATCTTGTGCATCGGCACATGGCCGGGGCCCTCGATCATGACCTGGCAGTCGTGCTTCCACGCGATCTGGGTCAGCTCGCCCAACGTCTCCAGTTCGGCAAACTGTGCTGCATCATTAGCATCGGCGATGGACCCCGGCCGCAACCCGTCGCCTAGGCTGAACGTGACGTCATATGTTCGGGCGATCTCGCAGATCTCCTCGAAATGCTCGTAAAGAAAGCTCTCGCGGTGGTGATGCAGGCACCACTTCGCCATGATCGAGCCGCCCCGGCTGACGATGCCTGTCACGCGATCCACCGTCAGTGGGATATGCCGCAGCCTGACCCCGGCATGGATGGTGAAATAGTCCACTCCCTGCTCCGCCTGTTCGATCAGTGTGTCGCGGAAGATTTCCCATGTCAGATCCTCGGCCACGCCGCCGGCCTTCTCCAGAGCCTGGTAGATCGGCACGGTCCCAATCGGGACAGGCGCGTTGCGGATGATCCATTCGCGAATGTTGTGGATGTTGCGCCCGGTGGACAGGTCCATCACCGTATCGGCACCCCAACGGATCGCCCAGACCATTTTTTCCACCTCTTCCGCCATGGAGGAGGTGACGGCCGAGTTGCCGATATTGGCGTTGATCTTCACAAGGAAGTTCCGGCCGATGGCCATCGGCTCCAGCTCGGGGTGGTTGATGTTGGCGGGAATGACTGCGCGTCCGCGGGCCACTTCGTCGCGAACGAATTCCGGGGTCACATAATCGGGCAGCGAGGCTCCGAAACTTTCGCCATCACGGGTCATCTTCTCCCGAATGGCTGCACGGCCCAGATTTTCTCGGATCGCGACAAACTCCATCTCCGGGGTCACGATCCCGGCGCGGGCATAGGCGATCTGGCTGACGGCCTTACCGGGCTCCGCGCGCCTCGGGGGGTGCAGCGCCGGAAAGACAGGCGTCAACCGGTCGGCGGACACGAAGCCGTTGTCTGCAGGCTGCACGTGCCGTCCCATATAGGCCTCGGTATCACCGCGCGCCGTCAACCAACTTTCGCGTAGGCGGGGCAAGCCCCGCTCGATGGCAATCTCTACCTGCGGATCGGTGTAGGAGCCGGAACAATCGTAAACTGTGACAGGCGGCTCTTTTGCACTCGGGTGCAGCGCGATCTCACGCATCGGCACGCGCAAATCGGGAAACAGGATGCCCGGCTTGAAAACCTTTGTGGACGCGGGCAGCGGACCAGTGGTCACGGTGGGGGCAGGCTTGGACGTCATGTCAGGCTCCTTGCTTTGCAAAGCGTCGGAGACCCAGCACGATCTGGAAGGGGGAAGGAATGCTGCAAAAAAAACACCGCCAAGACCGGCCGCCGCAGCATCCGCACCGTCCCTACGCCAGTGTGAACTGGATCAGGTTCATTGGGTCCCTGCGCTACCTTGCGGCCAGCAGTATCTCAGCTCCTTGTCGGAACCCCCCTGGTGGAGCCGTGAAACTGCCTGCCGCACCGATCGATGTCAATGGCCACTCAGAAACCGCGTGCACTGCCGATGCAGCTCAGGCTCGCCATGCCAAGCGTGAATCCTATGGCCTTCTCTAGCCACTGCCAGCCGCCGTAAGGTGCCAAAAACGCAGATCGAGGCGCCTCTCGATGTCCAGAGAGCCATATTATCGACCTGATGAGGTAGTCCAGGAAATATAGTGTTTTAGGTTGACAGATCGAACCGTTGTCAAGGAAC